>CAZSVD010000332.1:0-13963 GCA_964610145.1 uncultured bacterium
TAATTGGGGAGATATTCAGGTCATGTCTCGCATTGGGGTGAACTGGGATGATATTGAAGCTTTATCCAAGACGAATGTAAATTGGGACGATATCGAAGCGTTGTCGAAGACAAATGTAAATTGGGACGACATCGAGGCTCTGTCGAAGACGAATGTGAATTGGGACGACATCGAGTTGCTTTCTAAGACCGGTGTGAATTGGGATGACATCGAGTCGCTTTCTAAGACTGGTTTGAATTGGAGTGATCTTCAGGTAATGACCAATATTGGCATTAATTGGAATGATATTAATGCGCTTTCGAAGACGGGCGTGAATTGGGATGACATTGAATCATTGTCAAAGACCGGTGTAAATTGGGATGACATTGAAGCATTATCGAAGACCGGCGTAAATTGGGACGACATTGAAGCATTATCAAAGACCGGTGTGAATTGGGATGACATTGAAGCGTTATCGAAGACCGGCGTCAATTGGGGTGATCTTCAAGTGATGTCCAATATCGGAATTAACTGGAGTGATATCGATGCCTTATCGAAGACGGGCGTGAATTGGGATGACATTGAGTCTATGTCTAGAAGCGGTGTCAATTGGGCAGACATTGAATCTCTTTCCAAGACGGGCGTAAATTGGGATGACATTGAATCGCTTTCAAACTCCGGAGTGAACTGGAGCGATATTAACGCATTGAGCCGTTCGGGAGTTAACTGGACTGATCTGAATGTGATTTCTCGTTCAGGAATCAATTGGACTGATCTAAGTGTCGCAACTTTATCGGGTATTAATTGGGCAGATCTTCGCACTCAAACACGTTCGTCGATTAACTGGGCGGATATTACGGTTCAATCAAAAGCGCGCATCAATTGGGCGGATTTGAATTATTTGACCAACGCGGGAACCAATTGGAGCGATCTCAATGTCCTGACTAAATCGAGCATTAACTGGGCCGATGTTAGCATTCAAACTCGCGCGCGTATTAACTGGTCTGATTTGAACGTGATTTCGCGAGCCGCAATCAACTGGGACGATTTGAATGTTGTGACTCGCACGGGCATAAACTGGGCGGATATGCGTGTTCAGACACGTGCAGGCTTGAATTGGAATGATTTGAAAGTGATGTCAGAAACCGGCGTCAATTGGGGCGATCTTCGCGAGTTGTCCCGCACGGGATTGAATTGGGAAGGAATGCTGAGCCTTACGCAGGCGGGCGTGAACTGGACCGATGTACAGGCATTGGCGGCGGCCGGCGTGAATTGGGATCAAATTCAACAGCTCAGTCAGGCAGGCGTCAATTGGAGTGAAATCGGAGCCATGAGCCAGTCGGACGTGAATTGGGAAGGCATTATGAGTTTGTCGGTTGCGGGTGTGAATTGGAGCGACGTTTCGAAGATGGCTGGAAGCGGAATTAATTGGCTGGAGATCGAAGGTTTGTCCACTGCGGGTGTGAATTGGATAGGACTCTCTGCTGTGGCGCAAGCTGGTGTGAACTGGGATAACATTTCAGATATGTCTGGGGCGAATGTGAACTGGGATAATATCTCTACTCTCGCCGCGGCAGGTGTGAACTGGGATGCTATTTCGAGCTTGGCCGCATCCGGAATTAACTGGGATGGAATTGATGTGATGTCGCGTGCCGGAATTAACTGGAGCTCAATACAGGCGCTTGCTGCGGCCGGTGTGAACTGGGATGATATTGAGTATATGAGTGAAGCCGGCGTGAACTGGAATGACTTTGGTACCATGACGAAGAGCGGCATTAACTGGGATGATTTCGCGGTAATGACAGGCCGCGGGGCTAACTGGACGGACTTAAAGAATCAAACCATGGCCGGCATTAACTGGAGCGGAATCGCTAATTTGAGTGCGTCCGGGGTGAATTGGACCGGTGTGAATCAGGTTGCGGGACAAATGACTTCGACCTACACAACAGCGCAGTCGGTTGAAGGTACTTCGCTTGAAATTTTAGAGACTGTCAAAAAACTGCAGGAAAAAATTGGTGGCGCGGATTCGGATCAAACGCTTTATCAGAAAGTCCAGGGAATGGAAGCTTTGATTAAGCAGGTTCAGGATTTGTCGGTGGATATCGCGAAGGACACCAAAGACAACGGCAAGAAAGCCACCGAAATCGTCAATAAATTGGTGGATATGGCGAATCAGCAAGCAAAGGATCTTAAGTTTGTAGGTGATGGAATCAAGAAAATCGGCAAAGAACAGGCTGAGAAAATTGGTGTTGTTCAGGATAAACTTGAAGAAGTGAAGACCTATCTGAAAGCGATCAAGGACGCGACTGACGCCCGTGATTCCTTTAAAGAAGGGGAAGAGCCGACATCCGCGGTTGTGCAGTCGTGGCTTGAAACAAGCCAATAAATTCTCTGAGAGAATCTAGTCAAAAAATCCCACATTTAGCCGTTAATGAAATAGAGTTGTGTCTGAATATAATCAATGAAATAATATTTCAGATTGGATTAACGATGCGAACCAAAGTGGGTTTTAAAAACATGAAACGCAGCCTTTTTTGTTGCGGCATGGTTCTTGCGGCGTGGTTTCTGGCTTTTTTTATCAATTCTCCCTCGGGCTACGCGGAAGAAACCATTAAGATTAAAATTCTGGCCGTCAATCCCTCTGCCACAAAATCACTCAAAACAACGGTTGCTCAGTATCTTCCTCAGGAAGTTACCCCCGACGACGTTTTGGACAAAGAGGGTCTTGAAATTAAATATGACACCGAAAAACGAACTTATGCCATTCTGAAAGAAGTCGAATTAGCCCCGAATGAAACCCAGACTATCGAGGTGCGTGTCCGCAATGTTTGGGTAATTTCCCCCGAGCAGATTGAAGAAGTTAAAACCCAATTAAAGCAAAGCGCGGAAGCTTTAAAACGCACAAAATTTGCGGCGACAGGTAAGTTGCTTTATGAGAAGGCAACGGAAGCACTTGCGCAAATTGAAGAAGATCAAACCAAGTCGCTTGGTATTATGCAGCGCATGAATCTTTACCGTATGAATGTGAGGCAGTTGGATGATTTAAGGCAAAATGCTTTGTCGCTCGAAGCAATGCGTAAAATGGAAGAAGAAAAGAAGTCGGGCGTACGTCAGGTTAAGTTTGTTGTGAGCGCGGAAAATCCTGCGAGCACGGAGAAAAAGCTTCAGGTTCGCAGTGAGCTTCCTTCGGATATTAAGGAAAGCGATATTATCGATAAAGGGGAGTTTGATCTTATTTTCGACGAAAAAAAATCAAGCTATTTGCTCCAGCGCGAAGATACATTGGGACCGAACGAAGTTAAAAAGTACGAAATTACTATTCGCGATATTTGGTATATCCCTCAAAGTGAATTGGATTTTCTTAAAAATGAATTAGAGAAGCTGGTGCCGCTTTTTGTTAAAAGTCCCTATGAGGAATTTTCGATTAAGCAAAAAGCGATTGTTTTAAAAGCGATTCAAGCAATTGAAGCTCTTCAGGCGGAAGTGACCTCCTCCAACAGCATCGATGATCGTATTCGCGCGCATGTTCTTAATGATCAGCGTTTCAAATCCGCAAAGAGAAAAATCAAAGAATTACAGGATTTGCTATCCGAAGTTGCTCTTAAGCCTAATGAGCCCGATCGTCCGCGTCCTTTGGACAATTTAATTCATAAAATTATTGATGTTAAAAATAAGGTTCTTGTCGCTATGGGATTAAACCCGAATAAATCGTTTATGTGGTGGGTTTTGCTAGGCATAGTCCTGTTCTTGGCTCTCATTACAGTTGTTTTTTACGGAACGTGGCTTAAGAAGTTACAAGATACAAAAACAGGCGCTTCTTCCAAGAAGACGCAGAATAAGCCACAATCCGAAAGCCGCTCATGACAGATTTACGCTATAAAGAGTATGGGACCGTTAAGGCGGTAAGTGGTTGTATTGCCAAGGTCGTTGGCATGCAGAATTGCTTCTTGGGCCAGCTGGTTAAAATTAGCGGGGGAGCCGAGGGCATTATCATGGGCTTTGACCTTGAATTTGCCCAAGTGTTGATTGTCAAAGAAGGCGGTCCCATTAGCCCCGGACATCAAGTGATCGGTACTCTTGAACCTTTCAATATGCCGGTGGGCGCGAACACCATCGGACGCATCATTAATCCGCTAGGTGAATCCTTGGACGGTCTGGGACCTGTTCAATATGAAAGCAAAATCCCATACTTTAACGCGGCGCCCGCCATTATGGACCGTTAAGGCCTTGGTCATTCATTCGAAACGGGCGTGAAACTGATCGATACAATGTTGCCGCTTGGTAAGGGGCAGCGCTCGCTTGTTTTGGGCGACAAAATGACCGGAAAAACAACCATCGGTACCGATATCATCATGAATCAAAAGGGAAAAGATGTTATCTGTATTTATTGCGGCATCGGAAAAACGAAATCGGCCATGGGGCGTGTCATTGATATCTTCAAAGAAAACAATTGCTTTGATTATACGATTGTTTTACTGGCGGCCGCGTCATCGTCCCCGGGGCTTCAGTACTTAGCGCCGTACGCGGCCTGTTCTATCGGCGAATTTTTTATGTATCAGGGTAAAGACGTGTTCGTCTTTTTTGATGACTTTACCTCGCATGCTTGGGCCTATCGCGAACTATCGCTTTTAATGGAAATTCCTCCCGGGCGAGATTCTTATCCCGGAGATATTTTCTTTTTACATTCCCGTATGATCGAGCGCGCGGCTCAGCTGGACAAGAAACATGGCGGAGGATCGATGACTTTTCTTCCGGTGGTGCAGCTTTTGGAAAGCGACATGACCGCGTATGTTCCGACCAACTTGGTTTCGATGACGGACGGACAGATGTCTTTGAACGCGCAGCTTTTTAATGAAAACTTTCGTCCCGCGGTTGATGTGGGGCTTTCCGTTTCGCGTGTGGGAAGCCGTGTGCAGTGGAAAGCCATGAAAGCGGTGACGAAATCGCTTCGTATGGAATTTATTCAGTATAAAGAACTTTTGCGTATGAGCAAACTGCAGTCAGGAGCGAATGACGAAACCAAAGAAACTTTACGCGCGGGAAAAGTTCTGGGGGCTCTTTTGACACAGCAGGCGGGTAAACCGGTGCCGCTCGAAATTCAAATTCTCATTTTTTACGCGAAAGATTTAGGGATTTTAAAAAGACTAGAAATGGAGCATGTGGACAGTTTTTTGAAAGGCCTTCAGGATTTTTCCGACCGCAATGACCCGTCACTTCGAGGAGATATCCGCGCCAAAAAAGATTTAGATAATGATCTGAAAGCGCGCATGAAAAAGTTGATGGAAGCTTACACGGATTCGGTGATTAAAAAAGTTCAGACGAATCAAGAAATGAGTGTTGCCTAACGGCCTTCGGTGAAGAAAGCGGGTAGATTTGTCGAAAAATGTATTTAAGCTGGAAGTGCTGAGTTTAAAAGGACTGATTTTTGAGGAAAATGTTCAGTCCGTTTATCTTTTTGGTACGGAAGGGGAATTTGAATTGCTTCCGTATCATTACCCGCTGTTGGCATCGATCGGAGAAAGCGAAATCCAGATTGCGGGATTTGATCCGTTGCCGGTGCGTTTGGGTGTGGTGATGTTTCGTGATAATCAATGCACGATTGTGGCGGAAATGGCGGAAGGTTTCGATAAAATGAAAAAGGCGTGGAATTAACATGGGGCAAAACATAGCGATTGCGTTGGTGGTGATCTGCGCCGTTCTGGGCCCTGCGATTGTGATCGCGGTTTTGGGCGCGGCCAGTATCAAGGCTCTGGGACGCAATCCTTCCGCAGCTCCGAAAATTTACATGGGTGTGATTTTGATGCTGATTTTTACCGAGGCAACCGCGATTATCGCTCTTTTGGTAATATTTCAAATATTTGGTGCCAAATAACAGTGAATAAGGAAGTCCCTTTATGATGCTTTTTCAGTTTATTGTGCTTCAAATTTTAGTTTTTGGAGCGGTCATCTTTTTTCTTAAAAAGATTTTTTATGGAGATACGGAAAGTGCCATTAACCGGTTAGGAAGCGTTCATCAGGATTTGCTTCAAAAGCAAGCTGAGCTGCAGCAAAAAAATGATGCCATTGAAAAAGAACTTGCAGCAAAGCGTGAAGAGGCGGCGACGGTGGTGGATAAGCTCCGGATGGAAACCGCGGCGGAAATCCAAAAAAAAGAAGATGCCGTTTTAAAAAATGCCCGCGCTCAGGCTGAGGAAATTATCGCGAAGGCTCAGGGTTCGCAAGAAGATATGGCCAAAGAAATTGAATCTAAATTGAGCAAAAAAATGCTTGGTTTTGCGGCCGAAATCGTCAAAAAAGCTTTTAATGAGCAACTGGTGCAGAGCATTCATGAAGAATTGGTGTTGGAGTTTATCAGCAAGGCCAAGCAAATGGATTTTTCGAATTCGGGCGGCGGAAGCGCGGATGAGTTTATTGTGAGGTCACCGATTGCTCTTAAAAAAGAAGAAATTGAAAAAATAAACGCTTTGCTTGCGAGTAAGGCAAGCCGCGTCGTTAAGTTTAACGAAGTTCGTGATGCTGATCTTATTGCGGGGGTGGTGCTGCAATTTGGAACCTTAGTTTTGGACGGATCTTTGACAAGCTTGTTGAATCATGCGGTTGAGAAGGCCCGGGAAACATATTAACGCGCCGCTGATTTCATGAGGATGCTTAATGGGTAAGTCAACGCGCCTTAAATCAGAGTTAGAAGATGTCGGGGCTTTGCTTGAAATTATTTCAGTTCTGAAAGACGTTTCAACGAATCGCTTTTTTACATTTTTGCAGCAGAAGCAAAATTACCAGAAATTCTTTGAGACGTTGGTTCATTTTTTTGAATTGCTTAAAACGGACGAAACAAGCTGTCCTCTGATTGTAAATAAGAATCCCGGCGTAGATATTCTCGTGATTACATCCGAGCAAAGTTTTATGTCTCAGCTTAATGGAAAGGTGAGCTCCGTTGCGCTTGAGGAATACACGAAACATCCTGATAGTCGGCTCATTTGCATTGGTCCGCGAGGCGCTGAAAAGTGCCGGAGTACGGGCATGAAAGTTGAGAAAGTCTTCGAGCCGCATGATGACGATCGTTATCAGTTGGCAATGCAAATCAAAAGCTATTTGATCGAGCGGGTATTGAGTGGTCAGACAGGAAAAACAAAGATCATTTATTTACATACAAAAACTTTGGGTGTCTTGAAGCCGCGTGTTGTGAGTTTGTTGCCTGCAGGGGAAATTCGCGCGGACGGAGAAGAGTTACATGAGGTCGAAGAGAACAAAGCGGATTCACAAAAACATAAAAAGCAGCATTTTATTCATGAAACCAATGTGGATTCAATTATGCTGTCGCTTGCTGATATTTGGCTTACTGCCAGAATTTTTGAGTGCGTGAATGATTTGAGAGTGGTGGAGTCGGCAGCGATGGCGATGCAGCTGGAGTCGGCGATTGAAGGGTTGGGATCTGAGCAGAAATCGCTTTTAATCAGTTTCAGAAAAGCGGGACGTGAAGAATTAAACAGTGCGATGCGTGAAGTTTTCACTTCAACAAGTATGATGAAGACCAAAGCACGGAAAAAAGTTGAAAAATGAACCAAGAACAAACACCTGAACAATTAGCCGCGATGACCGACGCCATGTCATCAAAGTTTGCCGCGGCCTCGGCCAAGCCGCCGGAGGCGCCGGTGTGTTACGGTCGTATTATTTCCGTGCGCGGTCCTGTGGTGGATGTGCGTTTTGAAAAAACGGAAGATATGCCTTCGACCTATGATGTTTTGATCGGGCAGGCTTTTGATAAAAGAAAAATTGTGATCGAAGTCGCGGAACATTTGAGTAAAAATGATGTTCGTTGCATTTCGCTTTCCGACACGATCAGTCTTCAACTGAATACCAAAGTAGTAAATACTCGCAAAGCCATTAGTATTCGCACGGGCGATGAGCTTTTTGGCCGAATTATCAATGTGTTTGGCGACCCCATTGATAATTTAGGGGAATTCAGCGGGGTTGACTTCCGTGTGACCCGCCGTCCGCCGCGGCCCGAGCTTTTTAATATTAAGAGCAAATTCAGTTTGAAACCGGAAGTGCTTGAAACCGGTATTAAATTTATGGATATCCTGTATCCACTTTGCAAAGGCGGTAAAACGGGAATTCTGGGCGGCGCCGGCTGCGGTAAGAGCGTCGTTATTTTGGAGCTGATTAATAATATCGTCAAAAAATACGACGGTGCTTGCGTGTTCGTGGGTATCGATGACCGTATCCGTGAAGGTAACGATCTTTTTTATGAGCTCAAAGAGAATAATTTGCTTCATCGTGTCAAACTGGTGTTTGGTCAGATGAATGAACCGCCCGGAGCACGTTTTGAATGCGTTAACACGGGTATTACGCTCGCGGAAGAATTTGCCGAGCAAAACAAAGACGTGCTCTTGTTCATGGATAATGTGTTTCGCTTTATTCAAGGGGGTATGGAAATCGCGGCATTGCTTGGGCGTGTGCCGGGGGAATCCGGATATCAGCCCACGCTTCAGTCTGAGGTGAATGCTGTTCAGGAGCGTATTCGATCGATTCCGGGGCGCGGATCAATTACATCATTGCAGGCGGTTTACGTTCCCGCTGACGACATGACGGATCCTTCTGTTGTTTCTATTTTTAGCTGTTTGGACGGCGCTTTGGCGTTGTCGCGTGATTTAGCGCAGCGCGGTTTTTATCCGGCGATTGACGCGCTGCGCAGCTCTTGTACGAATTTGGATGCGCGTATCGTTGGACAGCGTCAATATGATTTGAGTCAAAAGATGTTGGCCTTGTTTTCGAAGCATAATTCGCTGAAACGTATCGTGCAGGTTGTGGGTGTGGAAGAACTTCCCAAGCTGGATCAATTAGATTATAAGCGTGCAGAAAAATTGATCAATTTTATGACTCAGCCTTTTACCGTGGGTGAAGCGTTTACTGGGAAAAAAGGGGAGTTTGTTAAAACATCCGAAGCTTTGGATGACGTGGAAGCGATTATCAGCGGAGTTTACGATAAATTGGGCGCAAAAGACTTTTATTTAATCGGTCGTGCGCCGCAAAAAAAGATGAATTAATATGTTTTCAGTTTCAGACCGCGCGACTTACAAAATTTTTTCCGCATCCGGCGAGATCGCTTCGGATGTATTGGATCGTGCTGTTAAAGCCGCGGAGGCCGGAAAGCAGTCTTTTTGGAAAGCGTTAAGTGAGATTTCAGGATTGGGCGAGTCGGGGTTATATGAAATTCTTTCCAAACAAACGGGAGTTCCGGTTGTGCCGATCAAAAGAATTTCGATTGATCCCAAGGCGCGTGAAAAGGTCTCGGTCAAAATCGCCTGGTACTATAAATTTTTTCCCTACAAACTCGAAGACGGGAAAGTTTGGGTGGCAATGTCTCAAATTCCGGATGTTTCGGTGATGGACGAAATCCGTTTCGGTATCGGGATTGATGTAATGGTGGCTTTAGCGCCGGAAAAAGAAATCGAAGAGATGCTGAATAAGCATTATGGTTTGGGCGCCGAAACAGTGAATAAGATTATGAGTCAGGCGCCTGAATCCGCGCCGGTTCAAGCTTCCGCGTCCACTCACCAAGTGGAAGATATTGAGGGCGGGGAAGACGTCGCTTCTGTTGCTCAATTGGTAAACCAGATTATTCTTGAGGCTTACAAAAAACGAGCCAGTGATATTCATTTGGAGCCGTATCGCGGAAAAGTCCGTTTGCGTTACCGCATTGACGGCGTTTTGCATGAAGCTCCGGTTCCCGATGAAATGAAGAAATTTTTCAGCTCAATTCTTTCCCGTATCAAAATCATGTCTAATCTGAATGTGGTTGAAAAACGTTTGCCTCAAGACGGAAAAATGCGCGTGAAAACGCAGGATCAAAATTTAGATTTGCGTGTTTCATCGATTCCGACCGCGCATGGAGAGAGCATGGTGATCCGTCTTTTGACGGGCAAAAATGTCTGGTCGCTTGATGCGTTGGGATTTAATCCGACGGTCTTGATGCAAATTAAATCCTTATTGCAAAAACCGAACGGAATTATTTTTGCAACGGGTCCGACGGGAAGCGGAAAAAGTACTACGCTTTACGGCTGTTTGACTTCGCTGAACTCGGAGGAAAGAAAGATTATCACCATTGAAGATCCGGTTGAGTATGAGTTGGAAGGGGTTAGCCAGATTCAGGTTGCCAGTGACATTGGACTGGGGTTTTCGCAAGGATTGCGCAGCGTCTTGCGTCATGATCCGGATGTTTTAATGGTGGGGGAGGTGCGTGATTTAGAGACGGCGGATATTTCTATTCGCGCCGCGCTTACCGGACACCTTATTTTATCCACGCTTCATACAAATGATGCCGCGAGCGGTATTACGCGCCTTACGGATATTGGAGTGCAAAGATATTTAATTGCTTCCAGTGTGATTGCTTTTATCGCGCAGAGATTGGTGCGTGTGATTTGTCCGAAATGCAAAGAGTTACGCAAAGATTTGGATGAGCAAACCCGCGAGCAAATTATGACAAGTTTGGGCGGATTAGAACCCGATCAAATTAAGGTCTATCAAAGTAAAGGCTGCGATCATTGTAATCACAGCGGCTATGTCGGCAGACAAGCCATCCATGAGCTGCTTATGATTAATGATGAAATTCGTAAGCTTATTATGGATGGCGCAACGGCCGGAGAAATTAAAAAACAAGCGATGCTTCATGGTATGCAATCATTGCGCCAGGATGGTTTTCGAAAAGTTTTGCAGGGTTTGACAACGCCGGAAGAAGTTATGCGCATCGCTCCGACGGATTTAGATGAGGACGTTCCCGTTGTGGAACGCAGTGAAGATGCGGTTTATCTCTCGAAATTGGCGGATCATGCTGCGGTTCCTGTCGGAAAAGAACGGGCGAATTTTTCGACGCCGGTTCCGGATCCGCATCCGAGTAGTCAGAGAAAGTTTCGCCGGATAACCGTGCCGCCGATGCCGATGAATTACAGGATCGTGGAATCAAATTTTCAGCATCCCCGGGTTGTTGCCATGAAAGAAGTTTTGGCATCCAAAGATTGGTCGGGATTTGTTGAGAATATTGGTGCGGGAGGGCTCTTGCTTTGTTGCTCTGAAAATATGAGTTTAAAAATCGGAAACAGTCACGAGACTTTAGAGATTACCGCGGGAGAAGCCACGATGGTAGGGAGCGTGCTTGAGTTAATCATAGAGTTGCCGGATGATGAAAAGCCGATAAATTGTGTCGGTCGAGTTTTACGTGTGACTCGCTCCGTGAAAAAAATTGACGATAGCAGTAAGTTTGTATTTCATATTGCGGTTTTATTTCTTGTGATTAACAGCCATGATCGCTTGAGAATTGAAAAATTTTGTAATGAGCCCGAGAAAAAATAATGAAAAACTATATTTATCGCGCTAAAAAAAGTCCGACGGAAATTAAAGAAGGCGTTATTCAGGCAGAATCGGAAGAAGAGGTGATTGCGCAAGTAAACGATATGGGGCTTGTTGTCGTTCATATTGAAGAGCAGACGGCTTCCTCCCGCTCCTCCGCAGTCACGACGCAGCAAGTCAAAGTATCTGCGTATCGAGGATTACTCGGGCATGCGGTAACACGGTTTTATAAACAGCTGGGCCGAGTCATTCAGTCCGGAATTCCAATCTTACAGGCATTGAAATTGATGTCTGAGCAGGCGGATAATGCGCATTTAAAACAAATCATTGAAGAAATTCAAAAAAATGTGGCGGAAGGTTTACCTGTTTCGCAAGCTTTAGCGCGTTATCCCGAATATTTTTCACCCTTTGACCTTGCGATGATTGAAGCGGGCGAAATGGTGGGACATTTGGATGACTCTCTGAAGCGAATCGCGCTTCACCGCGAGGCGCAGGAAAAAATCATGTCTAAGATCCGCGGTGCTTTGGCGTATCCGATCTTTGTTTGTGTCGCGGGATTTGCCGCGGTTGTTTTTATGCTCGCGTTTGTAATGCCGAAATTTAGTATGTTTTTTCTGAGCTTGGGACAAGAGTTGCCTTTGCCGACACGGATATTGATCGCAACCAGTCAATTGGCCGAAAAAGGCTGGATTGTGATTGTTGCGCTTGCGGCGACGGCCTTTTTTGTGATCCGTCAATCTTTGCAGTCTCAGGGAAATCAAATGGGCTGGCACCGTTTTTATTTGGGATTGCCTAAAGTAGGTAGGCTTATTCACTATTCTCAGTTTTCAAGATTCGCGCGGACTTTGAGCTTGCTTCTTGAAAGCGGAATTCCGTTGGTAAAAGCACTTCAAACGACTTTACCTGTGATAACCAATCAGGTTATTCGCGCGGAACTGCAAACTTGTCAGGCTGCGTTGGTTGAAGGCGGAAGCTTAGGAGAGTCCTTCCGGCGTTCGGAATGGGTGCCTTCATTTGTGACCCAGCTTGTGCGTGCCGGAGAAGAAGCCGGGCGTTTGCAGGAATCATTGAATGATGTGGCGGATTGGTATGAACAAGAGTTGCAGGAAAGCACGGAAGTGATGACCAAGCTTTTGGAGCCGATACTTATATTATCAGTGGGCGCGGTTTTGGGTCTTATGATTATTGCCGTGCTTTTGCCCATTTTTAGTATGAACGCGGCGATTTCATAAAAATTTAATGGTTTTAAAAGAGGGAGAAAAGAAGTGAAAGATTTACGGTCTCTAAATAAAGGTTTTACCTTGATCGAAATTTTACTTGTGGTGATTATTATCAGCACGCTTTCGGCGATGGTTTTGCCGCGGCTTGTGGGGCGTTCCGATCAGGCGCGTGTGGCAACAGCCAAAGCGGATGTGCAGGTGAATATTCCGTCAGCATTAAAGCTCTATGAACTTGATAATGGATTTTTTCCCTCAACAGAACAAGGATTACAGGCCTTATTGACGAAGCCGGGGACTCAGCCGGTTCCTGAAAATTGGAACGGGCCTTACCTCGAAAGAAAGCCGGTTGATCCTTGGGGGCGTCCGTATCAATATCTTTCTCCGGGAACTAACCGGCCGCATGATTACGATTTATTTTCCATGGGCAAAGTTGCTGACCCTAAAAAAACCGACGATGACATTACAAATTGGTAAACGGAATCAAAAAGGGCATCTGATTCCGCGCGCGTCTGCCGGATTTACTCTGATTGAAGTTATTTTAAGCGTAGTGATTCTTTCGGTGGGGTTGGTCGCCGTAAATCAGACGCTTTTACATTCCCTCAGTGTTCTGAGTTATTCCCAAACACGGTTTCAGGCTAACCGGCTGGCTGAAAATAAGATTTGGGAAATTCAAAACCAGACTTTTTCGAAGAATCAGCCGCCTCCGCGGAGCGATGAGGGAGTGCTTCTCGGTACGAATCGTACTTTTTCCTACCAATTACAATCCGTCAGCGTGCGGGGTTCTGAGTTTCTGTATGAAATTCGCATGGTTATTCATTGGCTGGAATCAGGCCGTGAAAAGGGATTGTCACGGAATTTTTATGCCCGACTACCTTACTCTTCGCCGGTCGCGTAAAGGGTTCTCCCTGATTGAACTTTTGGTCGCGATGGTTATTACTTCATTTTTGGTCGGAGCTATTTTTGTCACATTGGCTCAGGGAATCCGCATTTGGCAAGCTTCGGTACGTGTAAGTAAGCAAGGAAGACAGGAGTTTTTTTTCGAGGAACTTAAATCCGAAATTCGAAACACGTTTGTTTTTGGTAAATCGGCATTGAATGGGCAAGGCCAAATGTTGGAATTTTACACGCTTGTGCCGGATATTTGCGGCGGTAAACTTGCTGCGCATGTTTTCAAAGTTCCGGCGCAAATCCGTTACCGTTATCAGCCGGATAAAAAACTCATCCAGAAAGAAATCACTTTTTATGAGAAAATGCTGAATAAGCAAAGTACGCTTTATAAAACCAAAACTGCGCTTGAAGGCGTGACAGATATTAAAATGGAGTATTATCGCCAGCCCCAAAAGGCATTATCCGCAAGTTGGGTGCAAAAATGGTCGGGGACTTGTTTCCCGGAAGCAGTTAAAATAACGATGAATATG
>CAZSVD010000333.1:0-16887 GCA_964610145.1 uncultured bacterium
CCAGCTGCTTAAAAATGGAAACAGCTGTTATTTGAAAGGTGTGAAAATATTTCTGATCGGATTTTTTATCCGCCGAAAAATCAATTAAAAAATGATTTTGCTTCAAGCCAACCTCAGGAACACTCCGAAGCACGCTATCGATTAAATTTATTTTTCAGGAGCTTGCTCGTGACTTTCGTAGGCTTTGATAATACTGCGCACAAGCGGATGGCGCACAACATCTTTATCACCCATATACACAAACTCAATTCCGTCCACTCCGCGGAGAATTTTATTGGCTTCCACCAAACCGGACAATTGTCCGCGGGGAAGATCAATCTGCGTAATATCGCCGGTCAAAACCATTTTGGAAGATTCACCCAAACGGGTCAGAAACATTTTCATCTGACTGTAAGTACAATTCTGCGCTTCATCCAAAATAATAAACGCGCCGTTAAGCGTGCGTCCGCGCATATAAGCCAAAGGCGCGATTTCGATCATTTCACGGTCAAAACACTTCGCAACCTCATCGACATCCATCATGTCATAAAGCGCGTCATAAAGCGGCCGCAAATAAGGATTAACTTTTTCCTCAAGGTCTCCCGGTAAAAAACCAAGACTTTCCCCAGCCTCCACGGCGGGGCGGGCTAAAATAATTTTCTTCACCTGTCTTTTGCGCAGAGCATGCACTGCCGCGGCAACCGCGAGATAAGTTTTTCCCGTTCCGGCAGGACCAATCGCAAATACAACATCATGCGTCTGAATTGACTTCAAATACGCGGCCTGGGTTTTGCTTTTAGGCTCAAACAAACGCCCCCGATGAAAAATAGGATCTTGTTCACGAGAATTGCTCGATCCTGCAGCTTCTTCCTCCGGCTCTTCCGCCGGAACTTCATTGACGATATGATCCCCGCCTTTGCGCTGCTTATTCAGAAGCGACATAAAAAACATATGCGCTTTTTCAACCTGCTCGGCGTCTCCGCTGATTTTCAAGCGATCATTTTTGGCCGAAACCGTCACATGGTATTGTTTTTCCGCCTGCCTGAGATTCGAATCTAAATTTCCGTACAAAAAAACGGCTTCCTGATTTGAAAAGAGACGGATTGTTTTTTCCAAGTGGTTTCTCCTTTAAAATGATGTTTAAACTTGAACTTGCGGCTTTACGCGAATGGAAAGCTCATCCAATTGCTTCATCGAAACCTCCGAAGGGGCCTTGGTCATTAAACAGGTTCCCTTTTGAGTTTTCGGAAAAGCAATCACATCACGAATAGAAGGCGTTCCCAAAAGCATCGCGCAAAAACGGTCAAGTCCCATGGCTAAGCCACCATGCGGCGGCGCGCCAAACGCAAGAGCGTTAAGCAAAAATCCAAATTTTTCCTGCTGCTGCTCCGCGGTAATTTGCAACGCGGTAAAAACTTTTTCCTGCAATTCACGGCTATGGATACGAATACTGCCGCCGCCGATTTCCGTGCCGTTCAAAACCAAATCATACGCCTTCGCGCGAACTTTCAATGGCTGAGACGCGATCAAATTGACATCTTCCAGCTTCGGCGATGTAAACGGATGATGCAATGCATCACAGCGTTTCTCTTCTTCATTCCAGCCAAACATCGGGAAGTCCGTCACCCAAAGATATTCATAAACACCTTCGGGAATCAGCTTGTGCTTTTCCGCTAAATTTAAACGCAAAGCACCCAAGGCTGTTGAAGTGATCTTCTCATCACTCGCCACAAAGAAAACGATATCTCCCGCTTTGGCGCCGACTTTCGCAACCACGGCATCCAGAGTTTCTTTCTTAAAGAACTTCGCGATCGGAGAATGAATTTCAGAGCCTTTCACCTGCAGCCACGCTAAACCTTGCGCGCCGTACTGCTTAATCCAGGTTGTCAGATCATCCACGTCTTTACGTGAATATTCCACTCCCCCCGGCACAGAAAGACACAGTGCGCGGATCACACCGCCTTTAGCAATGGTTTCATCGAAAACTTTAAATCCGCAGTTGCGAAAAGTTTCAGTCAAATCTTCGATCGGCATACCAAAGCGCAAATCAGGCTTGTCGCAACCGTATTTGAGCATGGCTTCCGCGTAAGGCATGCGGCGAAACCCTTTCGGATAGTCTTTACCCATCATTTCCTTCATCACACGAATCACAAAGCCTTCCACCAATCCCATTATGTCTTCTTCATCGATAAAAGACATTTCCAAGTCGATTTGGGTATGTTCGAGCTGACGGTCTTTGCGCAAATCTTCATCGCGGAAACAACGCGCAATTTGATAGTAACGGTCATATCCCGCAACCATCATCAACTGCTTAAAAATCTGGGGTGATTGCGGCAACGCGTAGAAAGTTCCGTGCGCAAGACGCGACGGCACCAAAAAGTCGCGCGCACCTTCAGGCGTTGAGCGCGTCAAACAAGGCGTCTCAACTTCGATAAAACCATTTTCGTCAAAATGCTTATGGGCAATTTTTGCGATTTTGTGACGGAATAAAAGATTCCGATGCATTTCTTCACGGCGTAAATCCAGAAAGCGGTATTCAAGCCGCAATTCTTCATTCACATCGGAATCCCCGATATTAAAAGGTGTCGGAGCGCAGGCGTTCAAAATCTCCAATTTTTCCGCCAAAACTTCAATTTCCCCGGTGGAAATCTTGGAGTTCACATTTGCTTTAGGCCGCAAACCGACTTTGCCATGCACACGAATAACGTATTCTCCGCGAACGGCTTCCGCGATCTTGTGACTCTCGGCATTCCGCGCAGGATCAAAAACCACCTGTGTTCGGCCATAGCGATCGCGCAAATCAATAAAAATCAATTGTCCGTGGTCGCGGCGCGTATCCACCCAACCTGAAAGAACAATGTCTTTACCGGCCAACGAAGCATTCAAATCATTGCATGTGTGCGTTCTCAACATACCGTTTCACCTTTCGCTAAAAAACTACGGAGCGACTGCTCCAAACCATCGCAAGAAACCTCAACCTGAGTTTTCTCTTTTAAATCTTTTACCATCCAAATTTCTTTCTGAAATTCATCATCGCCCAAAATAAGCACGTAACGGTTTCCCGCTTTCAGCGCGCGTTCAATTTCTTTTCCAAGCTTAATTGCTTTTTTTAAAAAAAGCGGCTCAACCGAAACTTTAAGCCCTGCGGATTGCAACGCGCGCGCTTTTGATTTTGCGTACGCAATCACTTCGTCTTTTTGAGACAAACAAATCAGCGCCAATGTTTCAGATGCGGTCTTTTCCGAAAACTTCACATCCGAAGAATCAAGCGCCATCAAAAGACGTTCAAAACCGATACTCCATCCCGTGCACGGCACGTTTCCGCCGCCGAGCTCAGCGTAAAGCTTATCGTAACGGCCGCCGCCCGCCAAAGCATCCTGTGCGCCGAGCCCGCCCGCTGCGGCCTCAAAAACAACCCCCGTATAATAATCTAAACCGCGCACCAATCGGCGATGAATTTCTACTTTGACTCCGCGCTTAGTTAAATTTTCTTCCAGCTTTTTAAATTCATCTGAAAGCGGCACTGCCTGATCCCACGGAAAGGCCTCGATCAAAGACTGCATCGCAGGATTTTTGCTGTCAAAAATACGTAAAACATTTTTATCAAGGCGATGAACCGAGTCTTCATCGAGCGCAGCATGATGAGAGGCAAAATAATCGCGCATACGTCCCCGCACAACCTCTGCCTGATCCCCGTTGATCATGCTCAAATCGTTAAGCTTAATTTTCAAATGCGGAACACCCAGACTTTGCAAAAAAAAGTAAAGGGATGTGATAGCCTGCTCGTCCGCGATTGATTTGTCAGCATGGTTCACAAGCTCCACGCCAATTTGATGAAATTGCCGTTTACGCCCGGCCTGAGGGCGCTCCGCGCGGAACATCGGTGCTAAGTAGTAGACCTGTTGAGTTGCGCCATTACGAAGCAAGGAATTTTGAATAATCGACCGCGCAACAGACGCCGTCATCTCGGGACGCATGGTCATGGAACGCGCGCCGCGGTCTTCGAAGGTGTACATTTCTTTACCGACAATATCGCTGGTTTCACCGATAGCCCGGTTAAAAAGCTCGGTGGGCTCTAAAATAGGAGTACGAATTTCGCGAAAGCCTTCGCTTTCAAGAAAGATACGGGCGCGCTTTTCAAGCTGCTGCCAAGCCTGGATTGTCGGGGGCAGGATATCATCCATGCCCGGAAAAGATTGATACTTCAAATCATTCCGCTCGCTTTATTGGATAAGAAACTTCGGCGAGTATACCAAATAGAATCACGCATGGCTACGGCCCGCACAATGCCGGCGCATGCGTGATTCAGTAGGATCAAAAGATAGCAACGAGAATAAACTCGCTGTATCAGAATCTTGTCTTTTTGGATTTTGGCGAACGAATTTTTTGGCGACGCTTTTCGCTCGGCTTTTGGTAAGTCTTACGAGCTTTGAGGATTTTCAAAATCCCTTCACGCTCAACTTTTTTCTTCAAACGCTTTAAAGCCTTTTCAAGCGGCTCATGTTCATTAATTTCAACTTTCAGCACAGATCATCACCCCTTTTTTAGTACATGGAAAAGTCCGAGGATTATAGGCAAAACCCCCTTCGGAAGCAAGAATAAGGTTTTCCTTGCGGGAAGTATGATTCGCAATAGAATACCTGCCATGATTTCACTCAGTTTTGAAGCTCTTTTAGCTTCTCTTTTTCCGGCAGAATGCCAAATGTGCGGCCAAAGCCTGCCCACGGAAAGAAAAACACTTTGCGCGGCCTGCCTGGCCCCTCTTTCAGAACATCGCCTTTCATTTGACGAAGCCTGGCTTACGCCCTCAATCCATCATATCCGCAGCAGCTGGGCGGCATTCCGTTATCAGGGACCTGTCCGCACCCTTTTGCAGAGAATCAAGTTTAAGCATGAGTTTTATCTTTTAGATCCGCTTTGTCAGATGTCCGCGGGCCTTTTCCAGGCGATTGTTTCGGATTCTCATTACGACGCGATTATTCCCATGCCCATAGATTGGACACGCCGCCTAGCACGCCGTTTCAATCAAAGTGAAATTTTAGCCCAAACCTTCGCGCGGTGGAGCCGCGTCCCGGTTGATTCTCGCCTGCTTTATAAAAAAGTTCACTCTAACCCTCAGCATGGTCTTTCCCGCGAATCCCGCTCCTGGAATTTGTTCGGATCTTTCGGAGTTCGCCATCCTCAAAAGATTGCCGGAAAATCTTTTCTGCTGATGGATGATATTGTGACAACAGGCAACACGGCGAGCGAAGCGGCAAAAACACTTATGGAACAGGGCGCCAAACGCGTCGATTTTTTCGCGCTCGCAAAATCAGTGCTGGTCAATAAGACCCCGGGAGTTTCTCAATGAAAGTTTTGGATCGCTATTTGACACGAGAACTTTTCTTTCCGATTTTTATTATTTCATTCGCTCTGGTCTTTATTTTCCTGGTCGCGGATCTTTTTGATAATCTGGATTTGCTGCTTCGTAATCACGTGCCGCTGATCATCATGTTCAAATACTATCTTAATCTTATTCCCTATTCTTATATCCAAATCGCGTGCTGGGCTGCCTGGATCGGCACGGTTTATCTTTTGATCCAACTCGGAATGCACAATGAAATGACCGCGATGAAAGCCGCGGGGCTCTCCATCAAGACAATTGCCAAACCGATTCTGTTTCTTGGATTTCTGATCGGGGTTTTTATTTTTGTGATTAATGAATGGGTTGTACCTCCGACTTATACCCAGGCTCATGAAATCCTGGACGTGTATATCGAAAAAAACACCACGGCCAAAGAGCTGCGCATTTATAAAAACTTGACCTACAACGCCGGCGATAAGCTATTGATCTATTTCCGAAAATTCAGCGCCAAGAAAAATGTCGCGGTGGATGCCGTCGTTCTTCGGTGGGATGAGTCACAGCTCAACACCTATCAAAAGACAACCGCAAAGAAGGCACATTACAACGGAAAAGGCTGGGATTTTTATGGGGTCACTTATTACCAAACCGATTCTCAAGGAAAAATTCTGGGTAAGCCGGAAAACATTCCTTTTGTAGCGCATCCCGAAATCACCGTCAAACCTGAAGATCTTATCCAGGAAGCAAAAGACCCGATTAAAATGTCTATCTTTGACCTTCATCAAATGATTCAAAAAATGAAATCCAAGGGCATTGATATTTCGGATGAAATGGTTCAGTTCTACCAAAGACTGGCTTTGCCCTGGCAAAGTTTTCTGATGATCTTTTTAACTATTCCGGTCTTGGGAAATGTGCGCTCAAGAAAAGCATTGGCGAGCATGGTATTGCAATGTCTGGCGATCATTTTCGCCTACCATGTTTTGGGTGCGGTTTTTACGGCCCTGGGAAAATCAGGAAAGATCTGGCCTGTCTGGGGTGCCTGGTCGCATCACATCGCCTTTTTTATTTTCATGTTCTTTCAGCTCGACCGCGCCAATCACGAGTAAAAAACTTTTTCAAAAAGCTAGGCTTTCTCAGGAGAATCTTGCGCAGGCTTTTCCTCCGCGTCAAACTTTCCGTTAAAATTGGGCATTTCCGGTAAACCGGAAAGAGTTCCGGATAACCCCTGAAGCTGAACTGCCAATCTCGCCTCGGTTCGCTTTTTTTCTAAAGCGCGGCGGTGGATTTCTTCGTCTTTTTTTTCGGAGTCCATTTCCGATCTTTGCTTCTCAATACTTCGCATAGCACTATCAACAAAAGCCATTTGCTGATCAATCTCATCAGCAGGATCAACGCCTGATTTTGCGAGAGCGGAAAAGGAAAAGAGAAACACGCCGAGAAAAAGACAGCCGGCGAACCGCATAACGGTTGCCCTAGATTTTCGTACCGGCATGAATATGCGCGTTTTTGGGAATAATTACAATTCCTTCACGAATCACATAGTTCGGCGCGTCCGCGTTTTGAATTTTAGACGCATTCGTAATCGATACTCCGTCATCAATCAAAACATTTTTATCAATGATACAGTTTTCAATACGGCAATTTTTCCCAATACCGACTTTATGATAAGCGCCTTCACCAATACCATTATAGTAATCGTTTCCCATCATCACTGTTTTGCGGATAACTGTGCCTTCGCCAACAACGGAGCGAAGACCAATCACGGCCTCATCAATATCCACACCCTTCAAAACACAGCCTTCACCCAAAAGAACCGACTTGAGCTTGGCTCCGTCAAAATAAGCCGGCGGCAAGAAGCGTGAGCGCGTATAAATCGCGCCATCAGGAGAGATAAAATCAAAAGGCGGATTGGGCCGGGCCAAATCAAGATTCGCGTCAAAAAAGCTTTGAATCGTTCCGATATCGCGCCAATATCCGTTAAAAACATAACCATGCACTTTGAAATTTTTGATCGCGCGCGGAATAATTTCTTTACCAAAATCCTTTTCGCTTCCGGAAAGAACAGAACGCAAAACATCATTTTTAAAGACGTAAATTCCCATGGAAGCCATAAACATGGGCTCCGACTGCGTAACATTAAATTCTTCGCAAATGTTTTTCGGCATAATCAAATGCTTTACGTCATCTTCGGGTTTTGGTTTCTCCACGAACGCCTTAATGGTTCCGTTCTTCTCGATATCCATGATTCCGAAACCGCTGATCTCTTTGCGCGTTACGGGAATAGACGCAACCGTCACATCAGCACCGCTCTTATCGTGAAAATCAAGAATTTGACGGTAATCCATACGATAAAGATGGTCTCCGGAAAGAATCAAAACCGTGTCGCTTTTCCCGGTTTGGTAATGATGAAAATGTTTCCGAACGGCATCCGCTGTTCCTTGAAACCAGTCCGCGCTGCTCAAGGTCTGTTCGGCCGCGAGCAATTCCACGCTCGTTTGGTGAAACGGCTCATAGGGATACGCGCGGTGAATGTGCTGATGCAAAGAACGCGAATTAAACTGCGTCAAAATAAAAATTTTATGCAGTCCGGAATTCAAACAATTGGACACCGGAATATCAACCAAGCGATATTTGCCTCCGATCGGAACAGCCGGCTTCGAACGGTAATCGGTTAACGGCGAAAGACGGGTTCCCCGGCCGCCGCCTAAAATCAAAGTTGTAACACGTGAGCTCATACCTCATCCCCTTCGGAACCGTCGTCCAATTGAAAATGTTTCCACAAAACCTTTCTAAAAGTATCGTTCTCTTGCATCAAAAGCTCAAGCTTCTCTCTGATTTCAAGAATAAACTTTTCCTGATTCGGAACTTTTTCAAGATTCATGTACAAATCAATTTTTTTAATCAACCCCTGAATCACCGCGGAATTTCTGCGGATTTGCGTCGTAATAATCCGGTGCTCTTCTTCGGTTAAACTTGGTACGTTTTCTTTTAATTCTCTTTTAACCGGCTTGGGTAAGTCATAAAGCAAATGAAGCGCCATAATTAACGAGCCTCCATCGCGGAAGCCGCGCCATTCAACTTATCAATCAGGCTGATTTTTTTCTCGGCATCTTGTTTCAGCTCAACAGGGCTCTTAACTTCACGCAATAAGGCTAAGGCCTCATTCCAGGATTTGGATTGAATTTTCTCTATGGCCTTACCATAGCTTTCGATTGAACTTTTCCGGTCAGGATCCGCCAACTGAGAAAGCAGTGATTTCTTAACTTCTAAATCCGCCTTTAATTCATTTAAATCAAATGTCCACGCCGGAACTTGTAAAAGACTGTACAAAACAGGCTGAATATCCGCATCCACTTTTTCAAAGCCCTTGGTGTACGGCGGAGCTTGTAAAGCCGCTCCCACCGAAGACTCGGGCAGAATGGCCTGAATCTTCTTGATGGATTCCAAAGCCTCACTCCATTGGCTCGAGCGAATTTGCTGCTGTAATCCGGCATAAGCGGAGCCGACCTGCTCATCTTGCCCGCTTGAGCTCTGTCGCGCCAAAGCGAAATTCATAGCCCCGATTTTAGCGATCGTATCATTCACAAAACTCCGCAGCATGGTCAAAACAACCGCGCGATGTTTACGAACATCATTTTCATACACCGGCAGACCTAAGGAGGCAACATACGCGTCCCGAGCCTGCTGAAGTTTTCCGGCAAGAAACAAATTGTAGGCGACCGCGTAATTCTGCTGAAAAAGTTCCTGTAAATTTTTTTTATAACTGCGCGGAAGCGGCATATGAAACTGTTTTTCCTGCGCTTCGACATACTGTTTAAATTGATCCGCTGTCCAATTTACCGACGGAAGCTTTTCAACGTTACCGGCCCTTAAATCAACTGCACGCTGCAGCAACTGTTGCTCCTGATCGGATAATTGCGGCTCTACCGTAATTTGCAACCCGGAACTAAGCAAAGCCTGCTCATCCGTCGTCAAAACACTGGGAGCAGCCGAAGTTTTCTTTGCGCGGTCGGTTTGTCGTTCAACCTGAATAACCTTAACATCATGAGATACAGAGTGATGAGAACCTAAAAATTTGATAATCCCGAAAATAATTAAAATGATCAGTGCTACGCCCGCTAAAATTTTAAGCGCAAAAATAGAAAAATCCGCAAGCCAGCCAATGAATGGGTTGTCGCTTTTTGGGGGACACTTTTTTTTGTTTGATTTTCAAGCTCAGAAACCGGAATCACCGTGGAAGACCAGCCGCAAGAAGGACAAAGCGCTCCCTCCTGTTTCTCAAGCTCAAAACGATGGCTACAATGAGTGCATACAAGTTGAATCATAGATTCGATCATTATGTCTTTTTCCCTATTCAAAATCCATACAGAATTTAAAAAATAAATGAGAACCCGCTTGATTCGCGGGCTTTGAAATTATGCCGCGCGGGCGAAAACCTGAGCCACTCCCAACCAATGGTCCAGGGACATCTGCGGCTCATCCGACAAAGAAATTTCTAACTTCAGGCGCGGTTGTTTCAAAGAAATAAGAGCCTCGGGCTGATAGAGCGGAGCCGGTATCTCAAAACCGGCCGAAGAAAAGCAAAACGCGGGCTGCCCGCCTGATACGGACAGAGAAATAATCAGAAAAGCTAAAATGAGAAATGCTTTCCAATGAGTCATTTACTCATTTATCGGCAAAAGAACTTTTGCCTGAAGGAAGATTTACGGGAAAAACCGTTTCAGGCCGCGTTATACGAAGAAAGAATCATCGGCAGAACAAAATCGCTTGTCATCGGCTTAGCAAACCAATAGCCCTGGCCTTTATCGCAATTCCGTGATTTGAGAAATTCCATTTGCTCCTGATTTTCAATGCCCTCGGCAACCACATCCAGCTTAAGTTCATGGGCCATTGAAATAATCGCCTGTGTAATGGCTTGATCATCCGTATCGGTACATAAATCACGCACAAATGACCTGTCGATTTTAAGCGTATTAACCGGTAGCTGCTTTACCGCCACAAGCGATGAAAAGCCGGGTCCAAAATCATCAATAGAAGAGCGAATCCCCATTTGCTTCAGTTTCAACAATGTAGCTTTTGTGTCATCGGTATATTGCATTAAAGTGCTTTCCGTGATTTCTAATTCAAGCTCCTCGGGGCTGATGCCTGTTTCCTTAACCACCCGAACCAAAAGATCTACAACATTCGCGTTGTGAAATTGCTTTGCGGACAAATTAACCGCCATGCGCAGCCAGCGAACTCCGCAGCGTTGCCACTCCCTGCGCTGCAAACAAGCCGTGCGTAAAACCCATTCACCTATTGGGTGAATCAAACCCGTTTCCTCCGCGATCGGAATAAACTTGAGCGGCGGAACCATTCCCAGTTCGGGATGATTCCAACGAATCAAAGCCTCCACCCCAATAATATGCCCTGTCTTGAGATCAATTTGAGGCTGGTAATGAAGTTGGAATTGATTTTTTTCAAGCGCGTGTCTTAGTTGCGCCTCAATAATCAGATTATCCAGCACATCTTTTCCGTCCTGAGATGAATAAAAGTGGTATCGCCCTCCTCCCTTTTGGCGCGCGGTACGCATCACCTGGTAAGCGTGCTGCATCAGCTCCGTCGCACTCCCTCCATCAAATGGATAAACAGAAATTCCCAAGCTGCAGCTCATGACAATATCCTGTCCGGCCGCATAAAATGGGGTCTTGAACGCCAGCAAAATTTTATTAGCGATGGCCTCGATCGATTTTTTCTGCATCACCCGCGGAATCAGAATCATAAAACTGTCTCCGCCAAGCGGAAGAATGCTGTCCGTTTCGTAAAGCATTTTGCTCAAACGCTGCGCCATTTCGCGGATAATCAGATCTCCGACTTCATAGCCGAATGACTGATTAATTCGTCCAAGCCGATCTAAATCCACGCAAATCACCGCGAAGTTTTCATTTTGGCGATGCGCTAAACTCATCGCCTGATGCAAGCGATCCAAAAAGAAAGTCCGGCTTGTAAGACGCGGCGTTTCCGGTAAATTGCGAAGCTCATAACTGATACCACCGCGAATGCGCTCTGTTAAATCAAACCAAATTCCGTGCATGCGCAACTCATTTCCTTGATTTCGTCTTAAAAACTGAAAGGATTCTTCCCAATAATGTTTCACACCTAGACCGTCCCAAATCTCATATCCCATTTCTCCGCGATAGGGATTCATCCAAACACATTCGCTTTCCGGAGCGTTACGGAATCCAAGATGATTATGCAAAACTTCCCAAAGTTGCTGAACTGAAGAACCGATATAAGCTACCGGATTTATTTTTAAAATTTTCTCAAATTGAGGACTGAGATATTCAACCTGCCAATCTTCTCCGGAGTTTTTTGAGCAGAATCGATAAGCGATGGCCTGCGATTTTTCCATGAGAACATCGTAAAAGACATTTTCAGAAGTTCCCTGTGATAATTCTTTAGGAATAGGGTCGTTTGTTCGAGACTGGTTATTCTTTTCCAACTTTCCCCCAAAACTAGCTATGAAAAAATGGCTTACCTTTTAAAAGTAGCATAGTTATTACTTTTTTAAATAGTGAGTTTAGTATTTTTTAATTTAGCTATTTTTTGCTATATATTGCTTTGTTTAGAACTTATTAGGATATACATAATTCTTTTATACATATTTTTTGATTTATTAAGTGTCTGTGCTACATTTATATCATGAGATCTAATATGAGCAAACAAGCTACCTACAACTTAAGAATAGACTGGATGAAGCTAATAGGGTTAATAGCGATTATTTGGGCTGTTTTAAGCCTTTTAGGCTGGGCTGAAGAATCAGCGGCTCCGGATCAAACAGCGAGCTCACAACCCGCAATAACCGCTGAAAAAGCGGCTGAAAGCGACTCCAAAGCAGTTGCCTCGACTCACCTGCAGCCTGATATGACTCAAGACTTCCTTATGGATAATTCACCTCTTTCAAAACCGGAACAAACAGCCGCAACATCTAAAAAAGCAACCCAAACTGCTGAGCCGGAAGTGTTAATGGTTAACTCCGATAAAACGGGGCATGAATGTACTTCGCAGGGCGACGGATCGAATGGTTCAAAAAACTGTCTCATTCGAGATGAAGACGGAAGCTTCTCTGAAAAAACCACATCTTGGGAAAACTTTGGAGATGAGAGAAAGGAACAAACCGTTTCCAAACACTACAACTCAAACGGCGACTCTGCCGGCGAAGATACGGTACGCATCAAGACAAATTTTCATACCGGTCTTAATGGTCAAACTCAAAAGCAAAGTGAGTACTATGATATTGTGAATCAACCTCCTCAGGGATTAATCACACGCGACATGATCGTGAAAGAATACAACTCAAAAGGAGATCTCAAAAAAATCACCTGGGCGCACTACATCGAAATGGGCACACGTAAAGCAGGCTTGGCACATCACGCGGTACTTTACTATAAAGACGGGAAACTCACCGAAGGCTACGCAAACCAATATAAAAACGGAAAAGTGATCGATACATTGCTCAACTACAATCCCGCAAAAAATCCGAATCTGCGCATGGAATTAACGGGGATCACTAAGTGGGTAGGCTGGATTGATCATCTGATTCACGATTCAGCCGCCACGAAGATTTAAACTCCGTTTCAAAAATTACCTTATCCTGAATAGACTCGAAAATTTAAGACCTGCTTTCCTAAATAAATTGTGCCATCAAGAATGTTTCGCAAGAAACTTGCAACAAAACGGACTTCCAAAAAACATTTTTATTTTATCAATAGAGGCTCTGATATCAGTACGCGCGACTCGCAAATTTAATCAGACTTACAGAGGAATGCTCAAAGCCCTCCCCAAAATAAAAAGCCCCGGTTTTTAAACCGGGGCTTTTATCAAGAAAGAACCGCGAATTAATTCGAAGCGGAAGGAGTTTGAGGAGTTCCTTCGCTCGTCTTGGATTCGTTTGAAGGCGTTGCATTCGCCGGAATCGGTACAACAGCAGGAGGTGTTGGCTCGTTGCTGAGTACGGGCGCTGAAACTGCCTTTGGAGCATTCTGCTCGGGCTGAACCGGTGTCGGCTTCGCAGGCGCCGGAATCGGCACCACTCTCGGTGCGGTTGTGATTCCACGCAGAGGAACCTGATCGAGCTCCGATGTGTTGACTGCCAAGTTCGGGCTGAAAGCCAGATTTTCCGCGTTGTTGTATCCCGGGAAATCCGCAGCGTAGTCTCCGTTAACATCGCTATATTGGCGCAAGCCGCGAACAAAAGCCTTCGAATAAAGCGCGCTTTGGCTGCCTGTCAAACCAGGAAGAGTTTGACCGGCAATCGGCGCACTATTAAACAGCACCAATCCGGGAGGCGTATTCAGCATATTAACCGCCGCAGCACCTACATTGCTAAACACCGCCGCAGACACACCATTTCCACCTGCATGCCCCGCAGATAAGTTAAGCTGCGCCGGAGTTGCATGTAAATGCGTGTGGATCGGATTGGCTGTTGTCCCGATAACGCCGCCGGCAATCATTTCAATAATGTTGCTTGCTGTTACACGTACACCATCGCCACCCAAGGATGAAATATCATTTCCGGCCTTCAAATGAGACTCGCCAGAAGGCGCGCTCACATGCCCCAAAATAATATTATTTGTTGCTGTTAAATTGACATTCCCGGCGCTTGAAAGCATTTCAACTTGTGAATCACCTTTCATATCCACAAATTGGCTTCCTACCGAGAAAGTATTTAAAAAGGGCGCATCCCCTTCAATATGGTTGATGGCAACTCCGATTGTTCCCGCTGCAAGCAAGTTCAGAGAGTTTGCAACAAAGTCTAAATTACCAACTTCGCCCGGTCCTTCCGCATCAAGAATTGATCCGTTGCGCGCAAATCCAAAAATATTTCCGCGCGTGCCATCTGTAATACCGTTATTTCCGGCGTTACCATCCGCATCAACACGGCCTACGGTAAAGTTATTTTGCGCATCAACAATAATGTTTCCGCTTTCCGTTGAAATACGGGATGTCTCATCCATAGTTAAGTTGGCGGTTGCATCACTCACCGTATCTAAAAGAGATCCCACGCCATTAGTGCTAAGAGACGCTAAAAATCCGCTATTCAAAGGTAGGGAGTCAGCGCTATAAATCGGATTCACCGACATATCCGGATTTCGAGTCTTTCCGCTCACATCATAGCCGGCACCAACAGCAACAAGACCGGATCCTGATGTCGCTCCGTTACCCTGAGTGCGAATATTGGTGCCTGCGGCCATATTCATGTCGCCGCCCGAAACAACGCGCATATTGCCGTTCGCTCCGATACTTTCAACATTGGCATTGATATTCATATTACCGAAACCAACGTTGCCAAATGAATACATGGAAACATCTCCGCCATCCAAATCGGAAACGTCATTGTTCACAGTAAGGTTTCCGTTATTGGTCAAAAAGATAAAGTTGTTACCCGTATTCAAATTAGCCGGATCGGTAATCTGAACACCGCTTGTTGTTCCGCCATTCAATCCCGACTGAGCCGAAGAATCATGGTCGGTCAACAAAGTAATCGTCATATCGCCCTGATTAAAAATCTGGACATTTCCGGTCTCAGTTTTGGCCGCGAGACGTCCCATTTGAGTTTCAAGCCCGTTCGCGCTGCCGATACCTGTTTTAGCGACGAGCTGAGCTGCTCCGGTAGCTCCGGTTTGAATATCCACATCCGTATCACCGCCATCGATGATTTGTCCGTTTTGTGCAACAATTGAAACGGCATCATCGCCATTATTGCTGGTTTGAACAGACCCTAGAGTAATATTTCCGTTTTCAGCGTCCATATCAATTCCGCCGGCAGCACCGCCACCATTGGCGTTCCAAACCGTACCATCCGCCATGGTAATGTTGTTCTTCGCATCAGATTCAATTTCCGCTCCGCCTGTCGCGGTCACATCGCCTTCTGCGGATGCAATCACATCATTTGAGCTGGAATCGAGATTGATCTTCCCGGTTGAACTCTGAACCTGGTTGTTGAGAACAAGATCATCATTGCTTCCTGCACCATTCGCGCGCAAGAAAATTTCTCCCGCTAAACCTTCAACACCATTACCAACAAATCCGCCAACCGACTCAGCAAGAACAGTTAAAGTTCCATCTAAAGTTTGAATATCAATTCCGCCTGTAGCAGCTTGCTGAAGCGCGTGCACAATATTGAGAGCACCACCTGCAATCTGCTCGCTGATCTTGATATCATTGGAGCCGCTGTTCGTTACATTGAGACGGTCAATTTGCGTCTTGATTGCGGCTGCACTGCCTACGCCATTTGCCGCATGAATCGAGGTTTGACCTGAATTTGCAACAATGTTATCTGCTGTAGCATTGCCATTAATCACCGCGCCATTCAACGCATTGATTGTGACCGCATCGTTTGCATCAGCGCGAGAGATCGCAGCCGTACTTGTTGTCTGAACCGTGCCCAACGTCACATTTCCGTTAGTGGCATTTAAATCAATACCAACGCCAACCGCTCCGCTCGCACCGCCGGTTGCACCACCGTTAGCGTTCAAGACGGTTCCATCCGCCATCGTGATATTGCGCAACGCATCAACCTGAATTTCAGCTCCGCCGGAAGCCGTTACATCACCGGCTGCGCTAAAGAGAACATCGCGGCCTGTTGAATCAAGCGTGATTTTTCCGGTTGTGCTATTAACAGTATTATTAACTACCAAGTCCCCTGTCGTGCCATTCGCCTCAAGCAAGGTTTGACCTGCTTTAGCTGAAACACCGCTTCCGGAAGAACCTGTATCAAGAACCGTCAATGTTCCATCCGTTGTACGAACAGTCAAATCACCGGTCGCTGCATTCTGAGTTGCGTTTTCGATATCCAAGTTGCCGCCGCTCGCTACTTCAGTTACAGCTGCATTGCCGCTCGTGGAATTATTCAACACCAAACGAGATACGCTGGTTTCAATTGCATCTCCGTCACCGATACCGCTGCCGGCATTCATTGTGAGTTTATTACCGGTCACGTTCAAACCTGAACCCACAGCGCTACCATTAGCATCCGTAATCGCACCAGTGCCCGTTCCATTCTTATCCGCGATAATAACAACATCACCCAAAGCGCCGGTCGCGTTAGAATCCGCATTTACTTCAGCGATTTGCGCGTGACGTGTCGCGCTCAGGTTAATATTTCCATCCTGACTGCGAATAGCGCTCGTCGCATTCATTTGAATATCCGCTGATGCGTTACCATCAAAGTCCACAACTCCATCCGTAAAATCTTCACCCGCGGACACATTCACATGTCCGGTTCCTGAAGCGGACACAACTGATCCTGCCTGGAAAGCGGAATTATTTCCCGAAGTGATTTCAACATTTCCGTTACCGCCTGTCGTGCTAACAGACACACCGCTATTTAATGTGAAGTTATCAGTCGCTAAAGTTCCCATAGCGTGTAAATCAATATTGGATCCACCCGTTGCCAAAACATTCGCGGCAATAGTCAAAGGTGAAAAAGAGTAAATTTCAATATTTCCTGACGATGTAATTCCGGTAATCGTTGAAGGTGAAATACCGCCAACCTGAAGACCCGGGTGACCTGCACCGCCATCATT
>CAZSVD010000334.1:0-38235 GCA_964610145.1 uncultured bacterium
GGGATGAGGTTGTTGATCGGACACCCCGAGGCCATGCCGGACAGCAACGTGCCCGTGTGGCAGAACGGAACGCCGCAATCCATGCAGCGCGCGCCTTGCTTTTGCAAGTCCGCTTCCGGCATGTGCTCGTGAAATTCCTTGTAATGTTTGACGCGCTCAAGCGGAGCCACGTCCTTCGGAATCACTCGTTTAAATTCTTTAAAACCTGTCGGCTTACCCACGTTTAATCTCTGTCTTTTTATTTATATTGTTTTGAATCAGCGGTTGCGCTTAGCGCAGAGCCAAAAATATTAGTTGCCACCCACACGACTCGTGCTGCGGATATTTTCTTCAAAAGCGGCCATGACGGCTTCATCGCCCGAAAGCCCTTGGCTCTTAACTTTTTCCATGGCAATCAATACGTTCTTATAATCTTTCGGAATTACTTTCACGAAACGGCCAAGAGCCTTCGTCCAGTCATTCAAAATTCTTTCACCGGCCTTACTCTTGGTATAGCGCACATGATTTTCAATCATTTGCTTTAACTCTTCGATTTCTTTTGCATCCGTCACGGACTCAAGCAAAACCATTTGCTTGTTGCAACGATTCGGGAAAGTTCCGTCCGTATCATAAACATATGCGATACCGCCAGACATACCGGCCGCGAAATTACGTCCTGTAGGTCCCAAAATAACCGCGATACCGCCAGTCATGTATTCACAACCATGATCCCCCACGGCTTCAACCACGGCTTTAACACCGCTGTTGCGAACGCAGAAACGTTCACCGGCCATACCGTTCAAATACGCTTCACCGCTGGTGGCTCCGTAAAAAGCAACGTTACCGAGAATCATATTTTTCTCGGCTTCAAAGGTTGATTTCTTCGAAGGATAAATGATAATTTTTCCGCCCGAAAGACCTTTGCCGACATAATCATTCGCGTCGCCCTCAAGTTCAAGTTTAATTCCCTTCGGAACAAACGCGCCGAAACTCTGTCCGGCTGAACCGAGAAATTTAAGACTGATCGTATCTTCCGGCAAACCATCGGCACCATAACGACGCGTCACCTCGCTGCCCAAGATCGTCCCAACAACACGGTTGATATTGTGTACGGGTAATGACGCTTTTACTTTTTTGCCTTCGGAAAGAGCGGGCTCACAAATATCAAGCAACACCTGATTATCGAGCGCGTTAATCAAACCGTGATCCTGCGCGATTTGCTGATAACGTCCGACGCTCGCCGGAACTTTCGGCGCGTAAAAAATCTTGGAGTAATCAAGCCCTTTGGCTTTCCAATGATTAACCGCTTTTTTGAAATCAAGAAGCTCGGTGCGTCCGACCATTTCATTGATGGTACGGAAACCCAGCTGAGCCATTAATTCGCGAACTTCCTGCGCGATAAAAAGCATGAAGTTCACAACGTGTTCCGGCTTACCCACAAATTTTTTGCGAAGATCAGGATCCTGTGTCGCAACACCCACCGGGCAAGTATTTAAATGACAAACACGCATTAAAATACAGCCAAGCGAAACAAGCGGTGCTGTCGCGAAACCAAATTCTTCGGCGCCAAGCAACGCAGCAATAACCACGTCACGGCCGGTCTTAAGCTGACCGTCTGTTTCCACCACAACACGGCTGCGGAGATTATTGAGCAAAAGGGTTTGATGCGTTTCAGCAAGACCCAGTTCCCACGGACCGCCGGCATGTTTAATCGAAGAAAGCGGCGACGCACCTGTTCCGCCGTCATGACCGCTGATCAAAATAACATCGGCATGCGCCTTGGCAACACCCGCGGCAATCGTACCTACACCGATTTCTGAAACCAGCTTCACGTTAATGCGTGCTTTGGTATTCGCATTTTTCAAATCATGAATCAATTCCGCCAAATCTTCGATCGAATAAATATCGTGATGCGGCGGCGGTGAAATGAGTCCCACACCCGGTGTTGAAAGACGCACTTTCGCGATCCACGGATAAACTTTGGTTCCGGGAAGCTGTCCGCCTTCGCCCGGCTTCGCGCCCTGCGCCATCTTAATTTGAATTTCCTGCGCATTCACAAGGTAATGGCTGGTTACACCGAAGCGACCTGAAGCAACCTGCTTAATCGCGTTCTTTTTAGAATCGCCATTCGGCTCGGGCGTAAAACGCGCGGGATCTTCTCCGCCTTCACCGGTATTGGATTTTCCGCCGAGACGGTTCATCGCGATCGCCAAAGTTTCATGCGATTCTTTGCTGATTGAACCATAAGACATCGCGCCGGTCTTAAAGCGTTTTACAATCGATTCTACCGGCTCAACTTCTTCAATCGGAATCGCTTTCGAAGGCATTTTAATATCCATCAAACTACGCAACGTGCAAAGCGATTCGCTTTGCTCATTGATCAACTTGGAATATTCCTGAAAAACTTTATAGTTGTTGGTGCGAACAGAAGTTTGCAGCTTATGAATCGTCTCAGGATTAAAAAGATGATATTCCCCGCCCTTGCGCCATTGATATTGACCGCCCGAAGCAAGCGCATGCGAATCAATTTGACGGTCCGGAAACGCGTCACGATGCCGCGCGCGAACTTCATCATGCACCGTTTCAATTCCGATTCCTTCAATGCGGGATGCCGTATTCGTAAAATATTTATCAACCAGTTTTTGATTCACTCCGACCGCTTCGAAAATTTGCGCGCCGCGATAACTTTGAATCGTGGAAATACCCATCTTCGACATGGTTTTCACAACGCCTTTAGAAACAGCCTTCACGTAATTCTTGACGGTAACTTTATGTTCAACCCCTTTCAACAAGCCCTGACGGATCAAGTCATCCATGGATTCAAAAGCAAGATAAGGGTTGATCGCACCGGCGCCATAACCGAGCAACAATGCGAAGTGATGCACTTCACGGGGTTCACCCGACTCCAAAATCAAACCAATTTTGGTACGTGTTCCTTCGCGGATCAAATGGTGATGGGTTCCTGAAACCGCAAGCAATGACGGAATCGCGGCCATATCGTGGTTCACACCGCGATCGGAGAGAACAATAATATTGCAGCCATTCTTGATCGCCGCATCGGCTTCTTTAAAGATTCTGTCCATTGCCGCTTCAAGGCCCTTAGCGCCTTTTTCAATTTCATAAAGAATTGAAATGGTCGCGGATTTAAAATCAGGATGCTTGATGTGGCGCAGCTTTTCAAAATCTTCGTTGGAAAGAATCGGACTGTCGATTTGAATTTGGCGGCAGCTCTTAGGTTCCGGCTTAAGCAGATTGCGCTCCGTTCCCAAAGTCGTCAAAGTGGAAGTCACAATTTCTTCACGAATACAATCAATCGGCGGATTGGCTACCTGCGCGAATAACTGCTTAAAATAATTAAAAAGCAATTGCGGTTTATTCGACAAAACCGCGAGCGGCGTATCGGTTCCCATCGAACCTACAGGCTCAACTCCGTCGCGTCCCATCGGTGTCAAAATTAAACGCAAATCTTCAAAGGTATATCCGAATGCCTTTTGGCGCTGCAACACTGTTTCGTGATCCGGCTCATGCACATGCGGCGCTTCGGGCAATTGATCAAGTAAAATCAAATTTTCATCAAGCCACTTACGGTAAGGATGTTCGTTCACAATCCCTTTTTTAATTTCTTCGTCGGCAATGATGCGGCCTTTTTGCATATCGATCAAAAACATACGTCCGGGCTGAAGACGGCCTTTTTCTAAAACATCTTCGGAAGGAACAGGCAAAACGCCGACTTCGGAAGCCATGATCACGCGGTCATCTTTTGTCACGTAATAACGCGAAGGACGCAATCCGTTACGATCGAGAATCGCGCCGATTTGCGTACCATCCGTAAACACGATTGAAGCGGGACCATCCCACGGCTCCATCAAACAGTTGTGATATTGATAGAAAGCCTTTTTCTCGGGAGACATGGATTCATGCATGGACCATGGCTCAGGAATCATCATCATCACCGCATGCGGCAATGAACGGCCCGAAAGCGTAAGAAACTCGAGACAGTTATCAAACATCGCCGAATCACTGCCGTCTTGATTGATTACGGGCATAAGCTTTTTAATATCCTCGCCCCAAATCTCAGACTCGCAAAGCGCCTGACGCGCATTCATCCAATTCACATTCCCGCGCAATGTATTGATTTCACCGTTATGCGCGACAAAACGATAAGGATGCGCGCGATCCCAGCTCGGAAAAGTGTTCGTGCTAAAGCGTGAGTGAACCAAACCAATCGCGCTTTCAACGGACGGATCGCTCAACTCAGGAAAGAAATCTCCGACCTGCTCGGGAAGCAACATTCCTTTATAGATAATCGTGCGGCTGGAAAGACTTGAAACGTAAAAAAATTCACGGCCTTTTACATCTTTTGAGTAACGAATCTCATTTTCAACGCGGCAGCGGATCACGTAAAGTTTTCGCTCAAAAGCAAGCTGGTCTTTGAGGTTCGCACTCTTACCGATAAAAATCTGGCTTACGAAGGGCTCGCTTTCCTTCGCGGTATCACCCATAGAACGGTTAATCGTATGGACTTTGCGCCAGCCTAAGAATTTCTGTCCTTCTTCTTTGACGATTCTTTCAAAAATTTTCTCAAAGCTCTTGTGCTGCTTTTCATGCCGGGGCATAAAAACCATGCCCACGCCGTATTCACCTTCTTTGGGAAGGTCGATTCCGAGGCCGGGGCAATTTTCCTGAAAAAACTTATGCGGAAGCTGAAGCAAGATACCCGCGCCGTCACCGGTGTTCGATTCGCAGCCACACGCGCCGCGATGGCGGAGGTTATTGAGAATGGTAAGCGCGTCGCTCACAATTTGATGCGACTTAATACCTTTAATATTGGCAACAAAGCCAACGCCGCAAGCATCGTGTTCATGTTGAGGGTCATACAAGCCCTGCTTCGCGGGACGCTGCGCCGAATACTTTCTGAGAGCCTTACTTTCCATGATTCGTTCTCTATACCTTATCTTTATAATCTATTAATGCGTATCTCGATATTTTGCCTAAAAAAAGCAACAATGTAAACCGTGCTTTATTGGGGTGAAGATATTACAACCTGATTGGCTTTTTGAAAAGAATGCTTTTTCATTTTTTTATAAGACTAAATCCGCCCTCAAACAGTTTTTGAGCAAAAAACTGACAAAAATGGGCCGTAACCATTCTCGAATCCGGCCAAAAATGCTATGATTTAATCAAATGATGCGCAATTCTCCGCCGGAACAATATCAAGTTTTACCGCAAATCTTCAAATGGACGCTGATTTCCATTTTGGTCGGATTATTGGCGGGCACCGCTTCAGCGGTTTTTTTACTTTCGCTCGACTGGGTTACCCGCTTCCGTGAAAATCACGGCTGGATGCTTTTCCTGCTTCCCGTCAGCGGACTTGCTATCGGTTGGATTTATCATACGGTCGGAAAATCCGTTGAAGCCGGCAACAATTTGCTTCTGGAAGAAATTCACACACCCAAAAGCATTATTCCGTTAAGAATGTCCGCGCTTGTTTTATTGGGAACGCTTGCGACTCATCTTTTCGGCGGTTCTGCCGGACGCGAAGGAACCGCAGTTCAAATGGGCGGATCGCTTGCCGATCAACTCACTTGCCCGCTTAAACTTTCACATGAAGACCGTAGGATTTTACTCATGGCGGGAATCAGTGCCGGTTTCGCGTCGGTTTTCGGGACACCTTTGGCAGGCGCCATTTTTGGATTAGAAGTGCTCGCCATCGGCCGCCTGCGCTATGATTCGATTTTGCCATGCTTTCTTTCCGCGATCATCGCCCACATGGTCACTTTAGCGTGGGGCGTAGTCCACACCGCTTACTCTGTACCGGAAGTGCCGGCATTATCCTGGTTCAATCTGCTTCAAGTTGCCTTGGCCGGAGCTTTGTTCGGATTAACCGGAATGGGCTTTGCCTGGTCGACGCACAAAATGAGCGATCTCTTTAAAAAATATATTTCTTTCGCGCCTTTCCGTCCCTTAGCGGGCGGACTTTTTATTATTTTGCTGACGGGCGCGTTTCAAACTCACCGTTATCTCGGGCTCGGCATTCCCACCATGGTAGATGCTTTTCAAACCCATTTGCCGCCGCATGATTTTTTGGCAAAAACACTTTTTACGTCAATTACGCTCGGCTCCGGATTCAAAGGCGGTGAAGTCACACCTTTATTTTTCATCGGCGCTACTTTGGGTAACGCGCTCAGTTACGTGATGACACTTCCCACCGCGGTGCTCGCGGGCGTCGGATTTGTCGCGGTTTTTGCGGGCGCGGCCAACACTCCGCTTTGCTGCACTTTACTCGCGATGGAAATGTTCGGATCGCATATCGGTGTCTACGCCGCGATCGGCTGTGTCATGAGCTATCTTTTTTCGGGACATAGCGGAATTTACAAATCTCAACAACCCGCCCGCGAAAAAATTTAAAAGTCGCGCGTCAAAATCTCGGGAGCTGCTTTTCCGACTGTCTTCTGATAGACTTTCCGCCAGTTGTTTTTATTATTACTCGATAAAGGGACCAACATGCTTTCATCTTTACTGGATCCGCGCCGTCTTCAGCCTAAAAAACTTCGCCTTCTTTTGGCATGGACAGGCGGCATTCTGCTTGTTTTCAATACCCGCATTGACGATCAAAGTTTTCGGCTGGGCATTCCGGTTGTGCTTTTGGGCGAGTTTATTCGCATTCTGGCCTCGGGCTATCTCGAGAAAAAAGGACAAAAGCTCGCTTCGTCAGGACCTTTCGCCTATGTCCGCAATCCTCTTTATATCGGAAACTTTACGTTGGGATTAGGATTCGTTTTGATGTCGAATAATCTCATCAACGTTATTTTGTTTGCCGTTGGTTTTGTCTTGATTTACATGGGCACGGTTAAAAAAGAAGAGAAAGTTTTGGGTGAAATGTTCGGCGAAGCTTATGCCGATTATTGCCGTGAAGTGCCGCGCTTTTTTCCGAAATTAAAGCCTTATTCCAAGACAAGCCGCGATCCGTTTCAATGGTCTTCGGTTATCAAGCATCGCGAATACATCACCATTGCGGGAATCATGATGCTCATTCCGGGCTGCTATATCTGGGAAAAGCTTCGCAGCGAAGGACAACTGAATAATATTTCCGCGCTCTGTGTCTGCGGATTTTTTGTGGTTCTGGGAATTGCCATTCTTATTTATGAGTTTGTCCGCAAAGGACGCCTGAAAGCATCTTAAGCTTAGAGAAAACTCCGGATGAGTTTACACTCAGAGGAAAATATTACAGCAGCGTTCCGCGCAAGATAAGCGCGGAAACCGAAAAGTAAATCAGAATTCCGGAAACATCCACAAGCGTCGCAACAAATGGCGCTGACGCACTTGCAGGGTCAAATCCCAGCTTCTTAAGAATAAACGGCAAGAGCGATCCCGCCATGGTTCCCCACATAACAACGCCGATCAAGCTGAGTGAAACCGCGGCCGCGATTAAATTCGCATAAGTTCCATAGGTGTGAAAAATAAGCTGCCAAACTAAAATACGAACGAGGCCGATTGACGCAAGAATCAATCCCAAACCAAAACCCGTGAGCAATTCGCGGCGAACAATGCGCCACCAGTCACGTAGTTGAAATTCTCCGAGTGCCATCGCGCGAATGACCAGCGTCGCCGCCTGCGAACCGGAATTTCCGCCGCTTGAAATAATCAACGGCACAAAAAGCGCCAAAACGACCGCGCGCGCGATTTCATTTTCAAAACGGGCCATCGCCGTTGCCGTGAGCATTTCTCCCAAAAACAAAACAGACAGCCACACCGCGCGCTTTTTAAGCATTTCCCAAAAGCCCATTTGCATATACGGCTTATCAAGAGCTTCCATACCTCCGAGTTTTTGAATATCCTCGGTGGCTTCATCCTGAACCGCGTGCAAAATGTCATCCGCCGTAATAATACCTTTGAGACGGTGAAACTCATCCACGACCGGCAACGCGAAAAACTTATGTTTCGAAAAATGCTGCGCGACAATTTCCTGATCCTGATTTTCGGTTACGGAAATAACTTCATTCTTCATGATGTCGCGGATTTTTTTATCGGGCAATGCTTTAAACAAATCGCGGAAAGAAACCACGCCGAGTAATTTTTGAGCTTCATCCAAAACGTAAACATAATAAATATTTTCCAAATGCTGCTGCACCTGTAGACGCAAATAGCGGATGGCTTCATCCGCTGTTAAGTCAGGCGGCACGCGCGCGAAATGCGGGTTCATCAGACCACCGGCGACATCCTGTTTGTAGGCAAGCAAAACATTGACTTCGCGGCGATTCTGATCGTCAAGCAAACTAAGCAAGGCGCCGCGCTGTTCTTCCGGAGAATGCTGAATCAAATCGGCGGCATCATCGGGAGCAAGGAGCCTAAACCAGAGCCGTTTCTCACCATCCGGAAGCCGGTGAATAATTTGAGCGCGGTCATCCACGGAAATTTTAAGAAAAAAATCCTGCGCTTCTTCACGTCCCAAAAGACAAAAAGCTTCCGCACGCTCATCCGCCGAGAGCACGTTCCATGTATCTTCGATTTCGCTTTCGCTTAAAGTTTCTATTTTGGGAATGTTCATAACCGCGCGTATTCTAATTCATCCTGAAAGACAGGACACGCAAAATCTGGTTTTAAAATCACTGTTTTTTGGTTAGGCTATACGCCTTCGCAATCATTTGAAATAAGGAGCAAAATAATGGCCAGACAAAATATCTCTACCGGCGGAAAGTGGGAACCCATTCTCGGATATTCGCGCGCGGTTAAAATCGGAAATGTCGTGCATGTTTCGGGCACAACCGCAACCGGTCCGGACGGGCTCGTCGGTAAAAATGACCCCTACGCTCAAACGGTTCAAACTCTTAAAAATATTGAGTCGGCTTTGAAGCAAGCCGGTGCCAAATTGGAAAATGTCGTCAGAACCCGCATGTACCTGAAAGACATTACTCAATGGGAAAAAGTGGGCAAAGCTCACGGAGAATTTTTCGGAACAATCCGCCCTGCGACGACCATGGTCGAAGTCAGCAAACTGATTGACCCGGATATGCTGATCGAAATTGAGGCAGAAGCCATTCTATCTTAATCGCTTTAACCCTGGGGAGACGGCAAAACCGATCCTCAGGGTTTTTGAAGCGAGCTGATTTTATTTCAGAAACCCCTTTTAAAGACCGATACTGAATGTGGCAAACTCGCCGCTTTCACGTTACACTTTAAAAAGGCATGAAAAAATCCATACCCCCTTCGCATAAAACAAGGGATCTTGCCATGCTGGTGGATAACCAGCCGACTTCTTTTTTCAAACACCGTCCTTCGATTTTAACTTTAGGCATCAGCATTATCGTAACCGCGCTGACATTCACAAAAATGCTCGAGCTTGAACATGTCCGTCTTCAAAGTGATTTTGACCGGCTTTCGCGCAACATTGTCACCACCCTGCGCGACTCGATTGAAAATAACCTGGAAGTGCTAAATGAATTCGGAGGGTTTTATTCCGCGAGCGAAAAGATCGAGCGTAGCGAATTTAAAGAATTTACAAGCTACATCTTTAAACGCAGAAAAGATATTTATATGTTGGCCTGGGCACCGCGCACAAAAAGCACTGAAATCCAGTCGCTCCTGAACACTTTCAATTCTGAAGGTTTGCCAGATGTTACCATCAAACAGTACGATCACCGCGGACTCATTGTGCCGGCCAAAGAGCGCGACGAATATTATCCCATTTATTATGTCGAGCCTTTAAAGCTCAATAGCAACATTCTTGGTCTCGATGAAGCTTCATATTCGCTCACACGCGCAGCGATTGAAAAATCTGTGCAAACCGGCTTGCCCACTTCTACCATTATCATGTCCTTGCCCCAGTTTGAAAACGAGCCGCCCGCTTCGCGGAATGGAATTCAAGTTTTTGCGCCTATTTATAAAAACTATGCTCCAACGGATACGTTGCAGGACAGAAAAGCAAATCTAACAGGTTTTGTTGTGGTTGCTTTTCACGTCAGAAAAATGCTTGAATCTGTTCTGAAAAACGTGGATACGCCGGAGCTTGAAATGCGCATTTTCGCGCAAGGAATCCGCGACAAAGAAAAACTTATCTACACTTATAATCCGCAAAGTGTTGAGAAATTAAAAGACAGCTGGAGATATACCGCTGAAATTGATGTTGCCGGTCAGCCCTGGACCGTCATTTGTTCAAGCTCACCTGTCTTTAAAAAGAATCATTACCGCTGGGAAGCACCGGCCGTATTTGTGGTCGGAATTCTGCTGGGATTTCTGTTGGCGATTTACATTTTTTCATTTGAACGCAATCGTATCCGCGAAATTATGGTGGCGCTTTCTCTGACGGACGAACTTACCAAACTCTACAATCGCCGAGGGTTTTGGCTGCTCGCGGATGAACAAATGAAAGTCGCTATAAGATATAAACGCGGGTTTTGGCTTCTGGTCATGGATGTGGATCATCTTAAGAGAATTAACGATACCCTGGGTCATCCCGAAGGCGACCGCGTCATCACACGCGCCGCAAATCTCCTCAAAAACACATTCAGAAAATCGGATATTGTGGCCCGAATTGGCGGTGACGAATTCGCGGTGGTTGCGCTCGAGTCCAGTTCGTCCGCGCTTACATCCCTTACGAATCATCTCCAAAGCCAACTTGAAAAAAACAACTCTCTTAAAGAACACGCTTACGATCTTTCGATATGCACATTCGCTGCATATTTTTACCCTGAAAACCCCTCCTCGTTTGAAGATTTAATGGCTGCGGCAGACAAACAGCTTTACGCGCAAAAAAAAGCTCATCGCATACATGGCGGCGAAAACATTCCGCCGATTTCCGAAACTTAATCCACGCCCTTTTCCATGAATAAAAATATTTTTTTAACAGCATGCGTCCTGCTATTTCTAAATATTTTTTTCACGCCGGAATCCTGCGCTAAAAATCTCAACGTGGATTCGCTTTCAAAAAAAGACAAAAAAGTCGTGGATGCCATTCTGACGAAAACAACGCCGCTGATTGATTCTAAAAAAGCGTCGGGCAATGTAAATTTACTGGAATGGAATGAATTATTCGAAAGTCTTAACCGAAAAGAAAAAAGATTTTTGAAAAAAATGTGCCGTCTACGCCCTTCAGACCTCGGAGTTCAAACGCCACAGCAAAATGATAAAAATGAAAAAACTCATTTTTTGGAAATAAAGAATCAGTCCATTTTAAAAGACGGCAAGCCTTATATCCTGCCGACTCAGGCGGTATCCGAGCCTGCTTTTAAGGCCTTTGAGCAAATGATGAATGCTATGGAAAAAGATATCGGCAAAAAACTCTACATTGAATCCGCACACCGCTCGCCCGCTTATCAGCTTTGGCTTTTTATTTTTTACCTACAAACCGAACATCATTACTCAATCCGTGAAACAGGAAAGCTCAGCGCTTTACCGGGATACAGCGAACACAATCTGGACGCGGGACATGCTGTGGATTTGATCAGTGCGGAAGGAATTAACGGAGATCCGGACGTTGAAAAATACGAAGCTTTACCGGAACATCAGTGGATGTTGAAACATGCGGGCGCGTACGGATTTACCCTCTCTTATCCGCGCAAAAACCCTTGGGGAATTTCCTATGAACCTTGGCATTGGAAATTCAATGCGGTCACTCAACAACCCGTTGAATCAAAAAAATAAAAGAAGCTTCCGTCGCAGCGGACTCACCATTGCAAAAACTCGCCGCATCAAAAAATTTCTCCGAAGATTTCGGAAAAATTTTTAAGGGAAGAAATGAAACTTGATAAAAATAATGGAAACGAGCGTAACCAGAATGTAAGAAATTTTCTGAGTGTTCATTACACGCTCCTTTGGGTTACTTATCTCTTCGTCCATTTTATAAACACTCTTTACTAAGAAATAGTTATTTAATGCATAAAAATAGTTTTTCATAAGCTTGTTGTTTTGGCCGATAGAAAATGACCGAGGGTTTTATTTGAATCGTCTCTTTTACGAAGCTAAAATCAAATCTTAATATGGATAACCGCATCATTAAAAAAATAGGCACATGGCTGGGTTTACTGCTTTTGGCGGGCTGTTTGTGGGTGCTCCACCAAGAGCTAAAAACCTACCACCTTGCCGATATCGCTTCAAATCTACGCTCTATTCCAAGAATAAAACTATTTCAGGCCGCGATCATCACCCTCCTCGATTTCGCTGTTTTAATTTTTTGCGAAATACTTAGTTTTCGCTACGTTCAAAAGAAACTTTCCGGAGCTAAAATCGCGCTAACTTCTTTTGTTGCTTATTCTTTTTCAAACAGCGCGGGATTTTCAGGATTCTCCGGTGCCTCTGTGCGCTACCGTTTTTACTCGGCCTTCGGGCTTTCAGGATTTGGAATCGCAAAACTGATTGCCTTCGTAAACAGCTCATTTGCTTTTGGGTTTTTGCTTCTGGCAGGCCTTGTCTTTACATGGAAACCATTCCCCATACCCGCTCAACTCCATTTACCTTTCGTTTCGTCCCAGCCTCTGGGTTTATTTTTTTTATTCATTGTCATTTTTTATTTTGCCTGGATTTATTCCCGTAAAACCCCTCTCAAATTTAAAGAATGGGAATTTGAACTGCCACGCTTCAATCTGACCTGCGTTCAAATCTTTCTCGCGGCTTTTGATTTTCTTTTGCTCGGCGCGGTTTTTTATGTCTTGCTTCCGGCCTCTGCGAATCTTCCGTTCGACACTTTTACGGCCGTTTATCTTTTGGCCATGGCCGCCGGTATCATCAGTCAGGTTCCGGGAGGACTTGGAGTTTTTGAAACAGTCATGGTCATGACCCTCCCAAACATCTCAAAGCCCGTACTTCTGGGAAGCTTGCTTGCTTATCGAACCATTTATTATCTTTTGCCGCTTGGCATCGGTGCGTTCTTGCTCGGAGTTCATGAATTGCGCCACCGCCGTGAGCAGCTCAAAGAAATGAGTGACTATTTTACAAATGCCTCGGTTCACTTCCTGCCTTTCTTTATTTCATTGGCGGTATTTTTAAGCGGAACCATTTTACTTTTATCGGGCTCAACGCCCCATGTCGTTGAACGCATTGTCTGGTTGCGTGAACTTATTCCTTTGCCCGTCATGGAAATCTCTCACTTCCTGGGCAGCATCGTGGGCGCGGGCTTGCTTGTGCTGGCATGGGGCATTCAAAAACGTTTAAATGCGGCTTATCCGCTGACAATCCTGCTTTTAAGCGGGGGTATTTTGCTTTCTTTGATCAAGGGTTTCGATTATGAAGAAGCGCTTGTTCTCTCGCTTATGCTTGGCATGACACTTCCCTGCAAGCGGCACTTTTACAGAAAAACATCGCTTATGAATGAACCCTTTTCGGGAAGCTGGATACTCGCGATTACACTGGCTCTATTTGCCTCCGTGTGGCTGGGACTTTTCGCTTATAAACATGTGGGATACTCCCATGATTTATGGTGGCGTTTCGCATTCCATGAAGACGCCCCGCGATTTATGCGCGCGTCCGTGGGGGCTATCACCGTGCTTTTCATTTTCGCGCTCATGCGTTTGCTCATGCCCGCGAAATTAAAACCGACCCGGCCCAGTCCGGAAGAAATCGATATCGCCACAGCTATCGTAAAAAAATCGCCGCACACTTCGTCTCAATTAGCTTTGCTGGGCGATAAACTATTCCGGTTCAACGAAAAAAGAAACGCATTCATCATGTACGCGATTCAGGGCACTTCCTGGGTCACCTTCGGCGATCCTGTCGGGCCGGCTGAAGAAACTCAGGAGCTCATTTGGGATTATCACGAGCAAGTCGACATCAACGGCGGCTCCACGGTTTTTTACGATGTCTCCAAGGAAAATCTTTTCCGCTATTTGGATCTCGGTCTTGTCCCGATCAAAATGGGCGAAGAGGCCCGTATTCCTTTAGAAAATTTCTCTTTGGAAGGCGGCCGGTTCAAAAATTTGCGCTCCACTGTGAGCTCTTTTCAAAAACACAACTGCACATTCGAAATCATTCCCGAAACCAAAGTTCCCGCGCTTCTTCCGGAGCTTAAAAAAATATCCGATCGCTGGCTTGCCGATAAAAACACGAAAGAAAAAGGCTTTTCGTTGGGATTTTTTGATGAAAATTATCTTCGGAATTTTCCCGTTTCAATTATTCGTCGCGATGAAAAGATCATCGCCTTCACAAACCTTTGGCTCAGCGCGGAGAAGGAAGAGCTCTCGGTCGATTTGATGCGTTATGACACGGCTGCCGCACCGAACGGGGTCATGGATTATCTTTTTATTCAATTGATGCTTTGGGGGCAGGCTCAGGGCTATCGTTGGTTTAACCTGGGCATGGCGCCGCTTTCAGGTCTTGAAGACCGTACACTTGCGCCGCTTTGGAATAAGCTCGGTGCATTTCTATTTCGTCACGGGGAACACTTTTACAACTTCCAGGGTCTGCGCCAATACAAAGAAAAATTCCATCCTGTTTGGGAACCCAAATATTTGATTTCACCGGGAGGTTTTGCTCTGCCGCGCATTCTTACGGATATTGCCACGCTTATTTCAGGAGATCTGAAAGGCCTTGTCCGTAAATAAACCTCTCTCCGTTCGCGCAAATCTTAATTTTTGATAGAATAAGCGCATGCGCATTCTTTTAGCCGAAGATGAAAAACGGGTTTCTTCTTTTATTCAACGCGGATTAAAAGAAGAAGGTTTCGTCGTTGACGCCGCTTTGGACGGCGAAAAAGCACTCGAACTTGCCGAGCTGAATCCTTATGATTTAATTATCCTGGACATCATGCTCCCCAAACAAGATGGCCTTGAAATTTGCCGCAAACTGCGTTTCAAAAAAATCGAGACGCCGATTCTTATGCTTACCGCGAAAAACAGCACCAAAGATAAGGTGTCCGGGCTCAATGCCGGCGCGGATGACTACTTGGCCAAGCCTTTTGAGTTCGAGGAATTTATCGCGCGCGTCCGCGCTCTTACCCGCAGAAAATCGAGCTCAAAACAAGCAATTTTACAGGTGGATGACTTGATTCTTGATCCGCTGACACACCGGGTCAGCCGCGCAGGAAAAGAAATCCATCTCACCGCGAAAGAATACACCCTGCTTTATTATTTTATGCAAAATGCGAATCAATTGGTGACCCGTACCATGATTTCAGAACATGTCTGGAATGAAAGCTTTGATACTTTTACCAACGTCATTGATGTTTACGTGAATTATTTGCGCAAAAAAATTGACGACGGATTTGATCGCCCTTTGATTCAAACCATGCGCGGCTCAGGCTATATCTTTAAAAGCCTTAAGTCTTGAAAACCAATACAATCCATTTCAAAGTCGGTGTTCTTTACTCGGGTGTGTTAGGTGCCATCCTGATTGTTTACAGCTTAATCGTGATTGGAGTGCTTCAGCAAACGCTCGCGCGCGATATTGACAAACGTCTTGAAATTAAAACTCACGAAGTCACGGCTCTGGTTAACTCTCTCATTCAAATCGAATTGAGCTCATCGGTTTATCAGCTATCCGCTTTGAATGCAGCCTCACAACGTATGATGCAGCTACATCGACTGGACTATTCCGGAGCCGCAAACGCTCTTGAAACCCGCATTCTTGAAATGATGGATCGTTATGAGCTGCATGATGACTACTTTGCGATCACAAACGCCGATGGCAAACTCATCGCCAGCTCACAAAACACACCGCAAGATGTCCGGCGCATGCTGCTTGAAAAAATCATCCAAAATTTAAAATCGGGCAAACGTTTTTCAACTCTCAGCTACAAGTCAAAAAAAATCCGGCTTGTAACCACGCGCGTTCAATCGCCTCTGGGCGCGTCTTATTTTATTCAAATCGCATCATCGCTTGCCTCTGTCGGTCGGGCGTCTCAAAAATTATTTTGGGTCATTCTCTTTACCCTCCCGTTGACAATTTTGCTAACTCGCTTCACGGGACGCTTGCTGATTTCTAAAATTTTAAAACCTGTCAGTCTCGTAGCGAAAGCGGCGGAATCCATTACGCACGAAGATCTCAGTCACCGCGTGCGATCAGAACACGCGGACGCTGAAATGCAGGAGCTCATGCGGGCTTTTAACAACATGATTGAAAGACTTGAAAAATCGTTTGGTCACATCTCTGAGTTCAGTACTCATGTCGCGCATGAACTTAAAACGCCGCTCGCGGTGATCCGCGGAGAAGCTGAACTTGCTCTGCGTAAAGAGCGCGAACCTGCGGAATACCGCGAAGCTTTGGAAGCAAATCTGCGCGAATCCGCGCGCATGGTCAAAATTATTGATGACATGCTGCTTTTAGCGCGTGTGGATTATGACCCGCAAAGCTTAAGCTTCCAGCCTCTGGATTTGAATGAATTTATTCGGGACATCATCGAAAAAGAACAGCTCCTCTCAGAAAAAAAGGGAATAAAAATCCACGCCGATATTCCGAATGAAAAAATAAAAATTTCAGCGGATGAAGTGCATCTGCGCCGGCTCTTTTTCAATATCCTTGAAAACGCGGCTAAATTCACTCCCGAATCGGGAAACATCCATCTGCGGGTTGAAAAAAATGGGAACCAGGCTTCCATTCGCATCCGCGATAGCGGCCCCGGAATTCCTCCGGAATATTTGCCCAAAGTCTTTGACAAGTTTTTCCATAAAGACCGAAACGGAAGCGGCGCAGGTAATGGACTCGGGCTCAGCATCGCGCTTTCCATCGCCAAAGCGCATCAGGGCTCCATCTCGGTAGAAAGCTCCCCGGGACAAGGCGCTGAATTCACGGTCTTGCTTCCGGTCCAAAATTAGAAATTTCTAATTTTGGATTAATCTTCCTCTCATTCGCCTTCAGTTAGATTTCTCCTAGAAGCAAGCAAATCATTGCTGCTTCAAAAGGAAATCATGAAAAGCCATATTCTTTTGATTGATGATGATGCGGGCATACGCAATCTCTACGGCAAACTCTTAAGAGACGAAGGCTACGAAGTTTACTTATCTCCCAATGCAAAATTTGCGGCAGAGGTCCTCTTTATGCAAGACCTCGATCTCGTACTACTCGATATTAATCTTCCCGATTTCGGCGGTGAAATGATGTTTGATGTCATTCGTGACTACAACCCGAAACTCAAAATCATGGTCGCCAGTGTTTATCCCCTGGCGCATCAAAAAAAATGGATTCCGAAAGCGACGGCTTATTTTGATAAGGCACAAGGCGCGCGAGCATTGCTTGAAACAATTCGGGTAACGCTTAATCCGGATTTCACAAAACAGTCTGCTTAACAAAACAAAATCCTCAAAAAGGATTTACAAAAAGGAGAACATCTATGAAAAAAAATAACATTGTTTGGCTGGCATTCTTTGCGGCTATTCTTGCGACATCCGGCGCATTTGCCGCGGATACAACGACTGCCGCGCCGACAACGCAGACTGCTTCGGCACCCGGCACAACTGTCGCGGAAACCGCGAAGCATCATGTCCGTCACCATGCCGTAAAAAAGCATCATATCGAAAACAAAACAAAAGAAACGACCCCCAAAAAGCCCGCATAAAGGGGCACAAAAAGCTTCTCCCGGAATCATTCCGGGAGAAGCTTTTATAAGGAGGGAAATATGAAAAAACTCATTCTCCTTTTGGTTGCGCTGCTCATGTCATTAACAGGGCTCAGCAGCGAAGATTCGGCAACAGCCCAGGAAAGCTCATCCAAAGATCCGCAGCCGGATAGGGCAATTGAAAGCGGAAATGATTTTTTTTCGGCGTGGAATCCGGACTCAGAAATTCTGCACATGCATCAACAAATGCAAAGGCTTATGCAAATGACTTCCCTGCAAGCACGAAATCGCCCGGCTCTCTTTAATTCTTCTTTGGGCTCAGCAGCACTCAAAGATATGAAGTCCGAATATCAGCTTGGGCTGGATTGGCCCGAAATGGATAAAAATAAAATTCAAATCACGGTCGCGCAACACCGTTTGCGTATTTCCGGAGAACAAAAAATTGAAAATGAATATCAGGACGAACATTCCAACCGTGTAGAAACCAGCTTCCGCTCCGTGGAACGCATTATTAACCTGCCCGAGGATGCCGACGAAGAACAGGTTAGCGCGGATTACAAAAAGAATCGCTTGATTGTTCACATCGCTAAAAAGGCTCCGCCCGAGCCTGAAAGGAAGGTGGCCGTTAATTAATCGGCTTGCTTTTACCCCAAACAAGAATCGGCCCGGAGAAACTCACGCTTTGGTTTCTCCGGGCTGTTGTTTTTATTCTCTTCGTTTCCTGCTCTTCCCGCTGTTAAAATATCCGCGAGGTTTTTACTGATGAAAAAATTCATGCAAAAAGCAATTCAATCGGCGGAAAAAGGGATTCTTCAGGGCGACGGCGGTCCTTTCGGCGCCTGTATTGTTAAAAACGGAAAAATTCTCGCAACGGCTCACAATTGTGTTTTAAAAGAAAAAGACCCGACCTGCCATGCTGAAATCACAGCGATTCGGATTGCCGCAAAAAAAATCAAAACATTTGATTTATCCGGCTGTGAAATTTATTCCACGACAGAACCTTGCCCAATGTGCTTTTCAGCCATTCACTGGGCACGCATCTCAAAGATTGTTTACGGAACATCCATCGCCGATGTCGCCCGCCGCGGCTTCAATGAACTTGCTGTTTCAAACGCGACTCTCAAAAAGATCGGCAAACTCAAATTGAGCGTCAAAAAAGGCTTTGAACGCGAAGCCTGCCTTCAGCTTTTAAAAAAATGGGACTCTCTTGAATTTAAAAAACTCTACTGACAAACCCAAAAGCATTTTTCACGGACTATCCTCCAACGTCGTTGTCTTTGGATTTGTCAGCTTCTTCACCGATGTTTCCGCGGAAATGATTTATCCGCTGTTGCCTGTTTTTTTAACGCAAGATTTAGGCGCAAGCGCTCTGTTTTTAGGACTCATTGAGGGGGTGGCGGAATCCACCTGCGCTTTTCTTAAGCTCTATTCGGGAATCCGCGCCGACCGAATGAAAGACCGCAGCAAGCTTGTTCTTTTTGGTTACACCTTGTCTTCCTTTTCAAGACCTCTCATGGCGCTCGCGCAAAGCTCCTGGGTCGTACTTGCGATTCGCGCTGCGGACAGGACGGGAAAAGGCCTTCGAACATCGCCGCGTGATGCCTTGCTTGCAGACTCAACACACTCCGATCATCACGGCAGGGCATTTGGTTTCCAACGCTCGATGGATAACGCAGGTTCCGTTGTGGGTCCGATCATTTCCGCGTGCCTACTCGCTTATTTCATCAAAGAACTCCGGATTATTTTCTGGCTTGCCGCGATTCCGGGAATTATCGCAGTAATGCTCATTATCTTTAAAGTCCGTGAAGTCAGACACCCTTCACTTCCGCCCGCTACGATCACAAAGTTTTCCTGGGTTTTCCCGAAAGGCAAACTCGGAAACTACCTGATCATTCTCTTTATTTTTACGCTCAGCAATTCATCCGATGCTTTTTTGCTTTTGCATGCGCAAGCCTGCGGAATTCCGACAGCGCAAATCCCCATTCTCTGGATGGCTTTGCACGTGGTGAAAACATCCACCATTATGCCGCTTGGCATCCTTTCCGACCGGCTTGGCCGCCGCAAATTAATTCTCGTTGGTTGGATTATTTATGCCGCGGTTTATGTTCTTTTTGGTTATGCCAACTCCGCCTCTCAAATTTGGTTGATTTTCATCCTCTACGGTCTTTTTTCGGGGCTCACCGAAGGGACAGAGCGCTCTTTTTTGGCGCGTATTTCAAACGAAACAAACCGCGGCTATGCGTTTGGCTGGTATAACTTTATCGTCGGAATGGCAGCGTTACCGGCAAGTTTAATTTTTGGCGCCATTTGGAAATACGGAAATTCCCAACTCGCTTTTTTATGCGATGCCGGCCTGGCTCTGATTGCCGCGCTCATGCTGGCAACTTTCATCCGGCGTACTCACTTCAAACGAGGCAAACCGTCTCCCGCTGTGCTATGATTCGTTTGTTCCCATAACTTATTGCGAGCGCTCTTTTTATGAATAAAAATATTTTCCGGATCGGTTTATTCTGTGTTGCCGCGGTTTTTCTTTTCTTTTGTCTGATCGATCAAATTCCGCTTTGGTCATCGGATGAAGGCCGTTTTGCTGAAATCGCGCGCGCGATGCATGCAACCGGTGACTGGGTCGTGCCTTACTTCAACGGGCTGCCATATCTTGAAAAACCGGCACTGGCTCCGTGGATGACGGCTTTTTCATTTTCTTTGTTCGGAATCAATGCTGCTTCGGCGCGTCTCCCCGGAATTTTGAGTGCTTTAGGATGTTTGCTTGTGACCTTTCTTTTTACCCGCCGTCTTTTCGGTATTCGCGCCGCAGCACTTTCATCCTTATGCTTAATGACTTCCGCGGGATTTGTCTTGGTCGGACGCTTCGCCGTCATCGACATGGAAATGATTTTTCTATTAAGCACCGCGTTATTCTTTGTTATGACAGCAGTCTTTGAGCAAAAACCTGTGCATTATTTATATGCATCCTGTTTTATGGGGCTGACCTTTCTCGCGAAAGGGCTCATTGGGGCAGCTTTACCTGTGCTTGTTTTCCTGGCTTTTATGGCCTGGACAAATCACTGGAAGGAATTAAAGAGATCCCATTTTTGGTTCGGTATTTTCATTTTCGCTGCCATCACTATTCCCTGGATGCTCGCCATCTTGAAACGCCAGCCCGAATTTTTGAACGTTTTTATTTTTGAACATCACTTCAAAAGGTTTACCTCCGGAACTTTTGGCCGCAAAAGACCTTTTTGGTTTTTTACATATATTTTGCCGCTCGTTTCCATTCCCTGGTCACTGTTTTTGCCGGCCGCGATCAAAAATGCCTTTGGAGAGGCCAAAGACTTTAAGAATAAAATGATTTTTCTGATTTGCTGGCTCGCCGTTATTTTTATTTTCTTCAGCATTCCCCGCTCCAAACTTCCTTACTATATTGTACCGGTGACTGTTCCAATCGCAGTGCTTGTTGGCGCTTTTTTGGCAAAATGGAGTCTTCGCGAAACCATCGCAATTTCTCAGAGCTGGATTGCCGGAAGCTGGAAAATAATCAGTATCGTTTGCGTCATCGCGGCCGCAGGGCTCAATATCAGCCTGCTTTTTGCGAATCATGTCCCGGCATTAAAAATGCTGCGTCCGCTCATTCCGGTCGGAGCTGTTTTCTTGGGTATCGGGGGCATTGAGGCTTTTTATTTTTTCAAAAAAGACCGCAGGCTGGCAGCCATTATCGCTTTGGCCGCTTCCATTTATTGCGCGCTCTTGGTTGTCATTTTTTGCATGGTGCGCCTCAGCCCCATGCAAAGCACTTACGATATTGCTGCCATTATTAAAGAAAATTCTGCGGCAACGGATATCGTTTCTGTTTACGGATCACCTGACCGGTATTCTGATTTGCCTTTTTATCTTGGAAGACGGATTATGATTGTCGGCAGTGACCGCGGCACACTGACGCGCGAAAGCGAACAAGCTGATAACGCACCCATAACAACAGGGTGGTTTTCAGGCCTTGATGAAATCGTGCGTCAAATTCAAACCGAAAAAACGAAACGTGTTTTTTGTTTAATGGAAAAAGACCGGCTGGATGAACTCAAAGATCGGGGACTAAAAGATTTTCGCGTCTGGATGGATAGTCACGGACGTATTTTAATTTCGAATCACTAATAGAAAAGCCATGAATTACCCCCGCTGTATTCTTAAGAAAGGCAAAGAAAAGCCTGTTCTCGGTTTTCATCCGTGGATTTTTTCGGGTGCGATTGATTCGGTTGAAGAAGGGCTTAACGCCGGTGATATCGTGCGGGTTGAATCCGCCGCAGGAGATTTTCTCGGACTGGGCTATTTCAACGCGGCTTCACAAATCACGGTGCGCATGCTGACTTTTGAGGAAAAACAAATTACCGCTGATTTCTTCGCGCAAAAAATCAAGGCTGCTTTTGATTTGCGCAAACATTATGTTTTAAATTCCAAAACCAATGCCTGCCGCCTTATCAACTCGGACGGTGATTTTTTGCCCGGTCTTGTTGTGGATCTTTATCATGACGTTTTAGTCGTGCAGTTTCTGACGGCAGGAATGGAAAAACAAAAAGAAATAATTGTTCCGCTCCTGGAAAAGGATTTTTCTTTACGCGCAATTTATGAAAAGGGCGAGCTCAAAGAACGCGAGCTTGAAGGACTTAAAAAGGAAAATCAAACTCTAGCGGGAGAATTGCCCGCCGAAACCGAAATCCTTGAAAACGGACTCCGATTTCGAATCAGCTGGTTTGCGACTCAAAAGACAGGCTTTTTTCTTGATCAACGTGAAAACCGAAGTCTTATCCGCAGCATCGCCTCAAAGAAAAAAGTGCTCGATTGTTTTTGCTATAACGGCGGATTTTCAGTCGCCGCAGCGGTCGGCGGCGCAAAAGAAATCATGTCCGTGGATATTTCGGCCCCCGCAGTCGGGGCCGCGGAGCAAAACATGCGGATCAATTCTCCCCAAACTCCGCACTTCATCGAACAAAGAGACGTTTTTGATTTTTTACGGGAGGATGTATTTCAACCGGACCTGATTATTTTGGATCCGCCGGCATTTTGTAAAAATAAGAACCAAATTCAGCAGGCAGCGAGAGGATATAAGGATATTAATCTAGCGGCCTTGAAAAAAATTCTTCCCGGAGGATTGCTTTATACTGCCTCCTGCTCTTCTTTCATAACGCCCGATCTTTTTCAAAAAATTATTTTTGGCGCCGCCAAAGACGCGAAACGCGCGGTCAAAATTTTAGCTCACACCGGCCATGCCCCCGATCACCCCGTTTCGATCTATCATCCCGAAGGTGCTTATCTCAAAGGCTTGCTCCTGCAAGTCTCTTAAAAGTAAAAAAGGCGGAACCTAAGTTCCGCCTTTTTTATTTTTTAAGCAATCAGCTGATTAAACTACGCAACATCCAAGCTGTTTTTTCATGAATCTGCATGCGCTGCGTCAAAAGATCTGCGGTGGGCTCATCATTCACACGTTCCACTGCCGGAAAAACCGAGCGGGCCGTACGAACAACCGCTTCCTGTCCCGCAACGAGCTCACGGATCATATCTTCAGCCTTGGTTGCTCCCGGGGCCGCTTCCTGAATGGATGCCAGCTTTGCGAAATCACGGTAACTGCCCGGCGCCGGAAAACCAAGCGCGCGGATACGTTCCGCGATCAAGTCCACCGCAAGCGCAAGCTCGGTATATTGACCTTCAAACATCAAATGCAAAGTTTGAAACATCGGCCCCGTCACATTCCAATGATAATTATGCGTTTTGAGATAGAGCGTATAACTGTCCGCCAAAAGCCGCGAAAGCCCGTCGGCAATTTCCTTTCGTTCCGCTTCCGGAATTCCGATATCAATCTTCATAAGATCCTCCTGTTTATAATAATTCCAGAGGTATTTTCTATTGCCCGAACCCGAATGTCCAGGGTTAGGTTTCCCCCGCGAGAGAGCTTGATTCTAACGCCAACCCCCTTTATGATTTCGCAATATGAATTGGCATCAGCTTATCCCCTGGATAATTTTTAACGGCGCGGTTATTGCGTTACTCTGGATTGACCTTTCACTTTTGCGAAAGCAATCGCATGAAATTAAAATCCGGGAAGCTTTGCTTCAAACGCTTTTCTGGGTTTCACTCGCGGTGGCTTTCGGTATTGGTGTTTACTTTGTCAGAGGCAAACAACTTTCACTTGAGTTTTTTACCGGATATCTTCTCGAAGAATCTTTAAGCATCGACAACTTATTTGTCTTCATTCTGGTCTTTGACTATTTTCACATTCCCGCAAGGCTTTATCACAAAGTTCTTTTCTGGGGAATTTTGGGCGCACTGGTTATGCGCGCGATCTTCATTCTTTCGGGACTTTGGCTGATTAATCAATTTCACTTTCTGATTTACCTTTTCGGCGGCTTTCTGGTTTATACCGGCATCAAGCTCGCGTTTGAAAGCGAGAACGACCTGAACCCCGAACAAAATCCCGTCTTAAAATTAATTCGCAAAGTATTTCCAGTAACTCAAAACGTTGAAGACGAGCGTTTCTTAGTCACGCTGAACGGAAAACTTCATCTAACCCCTATTTTTGTCACTTTAATCTTCATCAACGTGATTGACCTCGTTTTTGCGATGGATTCCATTCCGGCGGTTTTATCCGTCAGCCGCGACCCTTTTATTGTGTACACCTCGAACATTTTCGCGATTCTGGGGTTACGAGCCCTTTTCTTCGCGATTTCCGGACTCATGAAAATGTTCGAATACTTAAACTACGGTCTTGCCGCAGTTTTAATTTTTATAGGCATCAAAATGCTCGCCGCGGATTATTTTCACATTCCGATCGGAATTTCATTGGGCGTGGTTGCGGGACTTTTGGGAATTTCGATTCTCATCTCGATTTTTCATAAATCTTCAGAAGAAAAATAAATTTCAGAGCATACAAATATTAGATTGAGTTTGAAAAGAGTCATCTCGTTGGCTCAAACAGTCCTCGCTTCGCCCTTCGCCCTTCGCCCTTCGCCCTTCGCCAGGCTCACGACTTCGCTGCGGAACTCGCCGATCGCAATAACTCTTTTTCAAACTTTCTTCGCTTTTGGGGGGGCAGGCTAGAAGCGGAGAAACAATGCTAACGAATTCCACGTCTATCGAAATGCAAAATCTTTCCTTTTCATTTTACAACTCTGTTTCTGCTAAGTAGTTTCCCGCCACATCTTTTTCTATCGCGGCTAAGCAGCGACAGAAAAAAGCATGGCAGAAAACTTGTTGGGAAATGCGTGATTATTTTGTAACAATTACAATAAAGAGACTTCGCTGCAAGTCATTTGGAGCAAGCTGTTTTTTGAATTCAAACCTCTTCCTTCCCTGCTCGTTTACGAAGAACTCTTTACTCTGGGTCCAAGTCCTATTTTCCGGCAGAGCTATTCTTGTTCCTGAGCCGTCGGTGTGACCTGAATTCCAAGCACGCTGAAAAAAAGTTCCCGACTTGAAACCTTTTGCACATTGACTCTCACTTCATTAAAGCGGTTGATCGGCAGAGCGTAGAAAAAAAGCCTTAATGTTCCCGAAACCAAAAATAAGCTCATCATTGTATAACCATGAAAAGGCGGAAGTTTGGTCGCGAGAAATCCGCCTAAAGAGGCTCCCAAAAAAAGCGCTGTTCCGTTGATCAAATTAAAATAACTGAGACAGCGCACGCGTTTTTCAGGCCGAACGCTGTCTAAAATAAAATTCGAGGAACACAAATTGTATCCCCCCCAGATAAATCCCCCCATAAGCTGCACCACGAGCAAATAACACCAATTCGTTGAAATACACCAAAGCAGAGGAACCAAAGGAATCAGCCCTCCGGTTAATTTAAGCACATGCGCGTTACCGGCTTTATCGGCAACCCGTCCCCAAAAAGGCGATCCCGCCAAGACCGCAAAAACAACAACAAAATAAATGGAGATGTATTGGAAATAATTAAATTTCAAATCCTGCAACATGTACACTCCAAAAAAAGGCGCCGAAATTTGCGTTGCAAAAGTAATTCCGGCTGAAAACAAAACAAAGCGCACAAAGTTGCTTTGACGAAAACGGCGGATAAACATCCAAAACGTAAAACGGCTTTCGGGTTTTTCTTCGAAAGGTAAATCCTCCATGTAACGAAAAAGATACGAAGAAATTAAGCGGGCGACTCCGGTCAGAAAAAAAAGCACGCCAAAACCAAGCGTTGCCGAATAAGGCTTCACCCAATCCAGAAAAAGCCCGGCCACAGCCAACGCAACCATAGCGGCAAGCCCTGTAATCAATTGACGGTCACCCATGTATTTACCGCGATCATGCGGTTCAAGATAATCGCTCATCAAACTGCCCCAAGCCGCGGCAATCCAATTGCCGACGATTCCAAAAAGAATGGTGAGCAATGTCAGAATCACAATGGGAACAACTCCTTTCCAAAAGCAAAGTCCGGAAGCGGCGATCAACAAAAAACCCTGGAGACGGGTTGTCTTAATCAAAAATTGCAACCGGCTTTTGGCGTGTCGTACACGCTCCGCCGCGAAGAGCTGAAAAAAAGAACCGAGCAAGCTTGGCCAGGCAACCAGCATTCCGATCGCGGCATGCGGCGCACCGAGAAACAACGCATACGGAGTCAAATAAAACTCCGTAATGGTAATCATAATATTGCCGGGAATGCCTTCTTTCCATGAAGCATCCAGACTCTTACGATGTTTTTGCGGCATCCAGATTTTCAGCAACTTCATGCTCTGAGCCTTCGGCTCAACCGCGATAAAACGCGGCATCTGCCTTAAATAAAAAAAGGGCGGTGTTTAGCACACCGCCCTTGAAATTAAAAACGCTTACTTTCTTTTTAACAAATCACGAATTTCTTCGAGAAGAACTTCGTTGCGCGGGGGCGCAGCGGGCGCGGGTGCCGGAGCCGCGGCTTCTTTTTTCTTGGTCGCGTTCATACCCTTGATCACCATGAAAAGACAAAAAGCAACGATCACAAAGTTAATGATGGTATTAATAAAAACACCATAATTTAAAGTTGCGGCACCTGCTTTCTGCGCCTCAACAAGCGTGGGATAACCCTTTCCGCTCAAATCAACAAAAAGGCCGCTAAAATCCACGTTACCCAGCAATCTTCCGATAGGGGGCATCATCACATCGTTTACGAGCGATGTTACGATTTTTCCGAACGCACCGCCGATGATCACGCCGACCGCCATATCCACAACATTGCCCTTCATGGCAAAGTCTTTAAATTCCTGCAAAACCTTCATGTTGATGATCCCCTTTTTTGTTTATGCCTACGCTGAATACCAGCAACAGCATAGACGCCTCTAGGTTCTGAAATATTCGATATTAAGCGTTTTGAGCGACTTCTTTGACTTCGAAAAGACTTGCACCTTTATAGCCAGGACGACGCTTCAAGCGATCCCAGTAAATGCGCAATTTGGGCGAAACTCCAACCTTGTCCGTCAAACCAAGAGCTTCCACCGTCGCTAACCCGGCCATCACTGTGCAATCCGCCAAAGAAAATTTTCCGGCGATAAATTCCTGATTTCCCAAATAAGTTTCCACACGCTTCACAGCCTGCGTAACACCGGCAATTAATTCCGCGGAAATCTCTTCGCCTTTTCTCTTGGCGATAAAACATTTGATTACAGCTTTATAAAAGTGAAGATCGCAATAAGCTACGATAGTGCGGACACGCGCGCGTTCGATCGAAGCTTCCGGCAAAAGAGCGGGTTCGGGATATTCATCATTCAAATATTCAATGATGGAAGTTGATTCATAAACCACTTCGCCGTCATCGGTAAGCGTCGGAGTTTCTCCGTTTGGATTCAGCTTCAAATACTCTGCCTTGGCGAGATCTTCCCAAGCAACATTTTTGATCGTGTAATCCAAATTTTTTTCATCAAGAACCGCCAAAACCTTACGGGCATAAATGGATGGTGCTGCATAATAAAGTTCAATCATATCGTCCTCCTGTTAAGCATAAAAACGTAATTCCCTCAAAACGGGGAGCGATATCTTACCTGCGGAAAATCTAAAAGTAAACTGATGAAATCTCTCTTAGAGAGAGGATAAAAAGCCGGAAGCGGTAAGGCCGTTTAAGATAAATTGAACGGCTATGGCGGAGAGCAAAAGCCCCATAAGACGGGTAAAAATATTTTGAACAATCACATTCATTCCCGAAGCCTTTATCGAAACCACGTAGAAAATAATGAAGGTTGTCAGGGAAACCGCAAAAATGCACCCCAAAAGAGTCGCAGCGCCACCCCACCCCGAAACCTTGCTGGATAAGATCATGACCGTGGTAATGGCTCCCGGACCCGCGAGCATCGGAATCGCAAGCGGTGTTACGGCAATATCGTCTTTATCCATACCCGCGTCCTGTTCCGCGCGTGTTTGACGCACGGAAGTCATTCGGGCGTTAAGCATGTCCATCGCGATGAAAAAAAGCAAAATTCCACCCGCAATTTCAAAGGCCGGCAACGTCACGGAAAGCTGCCTCAAAATAAGCCGCCCAAAGAAGGCAAAAACCGCTAAAACAAGAAACGTAAGTGATGATGCCAAAATGGAAATATGAATACGTTCCTGAGCTGTCTTTCCCGGAGTAATCGCCAAAAAGGCAGGAATGAGCCCAATCGGATCCACAATCGCCATTAATGATGAAAAACAAAGTATCGCGAAATCCATATACTCCTTTTTCGGCTGTTTTCTTCTTAAAGTATAGCATGTAAAAACTGGGCTTTTTTGATCGCCCCTCGCTAAAAAACCGCGTTATAATTACGACCTTATGTTAACCGTTATTCTTTTGACTCTTTTGATTTTAATTAGCCTGGCCGGTCTTATTTTGACCCTGACCAAAAAACCGCTTTCCCCCGCCGGGGCGGAAGGCTTTGAACGCACTCTCGCGGTATATCAGCAGGAACTGAAAGCCAAAGAATCAAAAATAGATGCGCTCCAAAAAAATTTGACCGACGCTCAGCAAAAAAAAGCCGCAGCTGAAGCTAGGCTCGAAGAAGCTGAAAAGAAATTCGCCGAGAACGAACTACGGCTTGTTCAAACCTTTGAGTCTGTCGCGGGACGAGTGCTCAATACCAACAGCTCTATTTTTTTAGAGCAGGCTAAAAAAGATTTGCGCACGTTGGTTTCGCCGCTGGATGAAACTCTCAAACGTTATGAAGATGCCGCTCAAAAAATAGAACTTTCCCGCAAAGAAGCTTACGGCGGTTTAAAACAGCAAATTGAAGAGCTCTCCAAATCACAAAATGATTTAAAAAAAGAAACCGGTAATTTGGTTTCGGCCTTGCGCCGTCCTGAAATTCGCGGCCGCTGGGGCGAACTCGCTCTCAAACGTGTGGTTGAGTTGGCGGGCATGACGGCGCACGTTGATTTTTCGGAACAAATCAGCATTGAAACACAAGAAGGACGTCTTCGCCCCGATTTGCTTGTGCATTTGCCATCGCATCGCGACATTGTCGTCGACAGTAAAGTGGCTTTGGATGCTTATTTAGACGCAGTTGCCGCGCCTGAATCCGAACGCTCCGCGTTATTGATTCGCCACAGTCAGCAATTTCGTAAACACATGAATGATCTCTCTTCAAAAAATTATCAGTCGCAATTCGAAAAAGCCCCTGAATTTGTCGTGATGTTTGTTCCGGGCGAAGCATTCTTAAGCGCGGCTCTCGAAAAAGATCCGTCCCTGATTGAAGACGGCATGGAAAAACAAGTCATTCTCGCCACGCCCACAACTCTTGTCGCTTTATTGCGCGCGGTCGCGTTCGGCTGGCGCCAGGAGCAGCTGACGCAGCACGCGGAAGAAGTCGCTAAAATCGGGCGCGAACTTTACGAAAGATTTTTTCCTTTCATCGATCACATTCAAAATACCGGAAACTATCTTTCAAAATCCGTGGAAGCTTTCAACAAAATGATCGGCTCGTTTGAACGCAATATTGTTTCGAGCGTTCAAAAATTCAAAGAGTTGGGCGCGGGAAACGAAAAAACCCTGCCATCCGCGGATCCGGTGGATGAAACTCCGCGCAAGGTCACTAAAATTCAAAGCTCTCCCGCGAGCGAAAAAAGAATTTCGGACGAATTGTTTAAATAGCGCAGGCAGAATAAGCGCGGATTTCTTTTTTTGCGTGCTGAATCAATTTACCGAATAGCCTGATCAAATCGGGATGATTTCCGGGAGTCGGCGCGCGGTAAAATTCCATTCCGAGTTCCTGAGCTAAATTTTTAGCTTCAATATCTAAATCATACAAAACTTCCGCGTTATCCGATAAAAAACCCATCGGAATCACGAACACTGCTTTCTTGCCCGCCTTCGCGCTTGTTTTGATTGCATCCAAAATATCCGGCGAAAGCCATGGCTGCGAAGGGTCTCCGCTGCGAGACTGATAAACATGCTTCCACTCCGTAAACCCTGCGGCATCGGCGGTTGAGCGGCAGCAAGCTTCATATTCCGCGCTATAAATACAACTCGCACAGGCCTTATCGGCAAGCATCGGAATCGAATGACAGGAGAATAAAATTTCAGTTTGTCCGCGAATTTTTTCAGGAATCGCCAAATACGAATCCCGTGCCAGCTTTGCTAAAATTCTCACCCAGTCGAAATGATTGTACCAGGGTGACAAATAACTGTATTTGAGCTCCATAATTCCATGCGTGTGCAGCGCATCATGAATATTTTCCTTATATCGGCGGCAGCTGGCTGTGCTGCGAAACGGCGCAAGAATCACTCCGAGCCCCTTTTTAAGGCCGCACTTATGAATATCCAAAATAACATCTTCAACAAAAGGTGCCGTATTTCGATGCGCGAGAAAAATCGGCAAATTCATTTCAGACAACTTTAAAAGTTGCGCCAAAACATCCGCCGCCCAATCATTGTAGGGCGATTTTCCTCCAATCATATCGTAATGATGCGCTACTGCTTTAAGCCGCACTTCAGGAATATTTCTTCCTGCCGTCACACGCTTTAAAAAAGGCATCACCTCTTCCCGCGACTGCGGTCCGCCAAAGCCAATAAGCAGAATATGATCAAATTGATGTTGCATGCGAAGATTGTAAAACATTCCGATTAAAAAAGAAGCCTGCGTTGTAACTGTGTATCTTTCGTGCTATTTGGCCGATAATCATTCGGTGATTCAGATTCAAAAATCTTTTTCGACGCTCAAGTTGAGCGCGCTCGTCTTGCTGGGTGTTAGCATACGCCTGGCTTTGCCTTGGGTCCGTCATAATTTTGACGTTGACTCATGGAATATTGTCGCTGATCTTCTGCGTGAAGGAAAAAATGTTTACGCGGAAACCTGGCGACATGTCTATGGTCCGGGACTTTTTCCGATTTGCTGGTTTTCCAAGACAGTTTCGCTCATGCTGCCCTTTAAACACCCCGAATCGTTTCATTTTATTTTTGTTTGCTTTCTGATATTAGCGGATTTGGGGATTTTTTTTCTACTCAGAAAAAAAGTCAGCTCACTTGCGGCCATTTTGTTTTTCCTTAGCCCAATCTCCATTCTCATCACAAGCGTGCATTCCCAAATTGACAATCTTGCTATTTTTTTTGGTTTTGGCGCATGGCTACTTTATGAAACTCCCAACCGCAATTCAAAAACCCTATTTTTCAGCGCGGCGCTGCTTGGTTTATCTTTGATTATTAAACACGATTTCATCTTGCTTCCTCTTTGGCTTCTATTTGATCCGCGTTGGACCAATCGAAAAGAGAAAATGATTTATCTTTTTATGGTCTATGCTCTTTTTGCGGGAAGTTTCGTTCCATTTTGCGAGAGTCCGGAATCACGCCATGGTATTATCAAAAATGTTTTTCAATACTCCATGGGCACCGGAAATGCACTGCTTACTCATTTAACTCAGGTGCTCATCCCGATAGGCATCATTGACAAATTTGCATTAAACAGCAAAGTTGTTCGATACATTTTCATCGGGCTTATGCTTTTGTTCGGACGATTTGTGATGAAGCGTGAGCCCCAAAATGCCTTTTATCTTTATTTGGTCGGGATTGTGCTTTTTTCGCCGCAAATGGCGGATCAATATTTGGCCATTCCTGTGCTGACCTGCGCCGTATTCTCAAAAAACCGCTGGCTGATTATTTATACTGCCGTTAGCACATTTTTTATTTTAGGATCCCCATTCAATCTTTACTTATGGCCCGCACTAACAGGTTGGACATTTTTAACTTCTACCTATGGGGGCGGATTATTTTGGTACTATAATTGCCAGATATGGCTGCTCTTCTTTCTGATCGCTTATTACTTTCAGTTACGATCTCCAAATTGCAATTCTCCAAGTCAGAAGCTGTGCTAAAATACAAGTCGCTGAGTTGTCCCCTTTTAACTATCTTTAATCTCAAGGAGAATTATGAAAAAAATAATCGCTTTGTTGTTCATCGCGGTCGTTTTAATGTCCGCGCCTAATGCCTGGGCCGTCAACACCGCAAAACACGGTGAAATTACGGGTAAATCCGTTTGCTATGGCCTTGCCTCTTTAATTATTTGGCCCGGAATCGGCCAGTATTTAAATGATCAGCAAACAAAAAAGAACGTAACTCATGCAGTTCTCGGCATCACGGGAATTTTTCGTCTTTGGTCCGGTTGGGATGCCCTCATTCAACGTGACGGCGGACGCTGGGATGGAAAGATTTAATCAGATTTAAAAACAAAACCCCCGAACTTCGGTTCGGGGGTTTTTTATTTTAGTCAAACTTGCGTTTGCGGGCGACCTTTTTAAACTTCTCGTGAATTAGATCACGCACTCTGCGAAACTCATTCAGAACTTCTTCTGTTACTTCCTGTCCATGCGGAGGATCGGGAAAGGGCCAATGCAGCCGCATTTTAGCTCCCGGGAAAATGGGGCATGCCTGCCGCGCATTATCACAAACAGAAATAACATAATCTATTTTTTTTCCCAAAAATTCTTCAACATGCTTTGATCTGTGACTTGAAATATTAATTCCAATTTCTTTCATCACCTGAATCGCAACCGGATTCACATGTGAAGGCATGGTGCCCGCACTAAACACTTCAAATCGCTTTGAGCCATAATGTCTTAAGACGCCTTCTGCCATCTGGGATCGGCATGAGTTCCCGGTGCAAAGTATCAAAACGGTTTGTTTCATATTTTTCTCATCAAAATTAAAAAGTACGCCGCAACAGATCCGCCCAAACATTGACTTATCCAATAGGCCGGAATTTGCGACACCGGAAAACGTTTCGTAATCGCAAACGCCAGCGTCACGGCCGGGTTGAAATGCGCGCCTGAAATAACCCCAAAAACCAAAATCATCGCTGCAATAATCGTTCCAAACGTAAGCGCCACAGTAAACGACGGAAAAACCGCCGGATATTTTTCATATAAAAAGATGGAGCTGCCGCCGACAAAAATCATCACGAATGTTCCGGCCATTTCCGCTAAAGCTTTGGTAATCAATGTCATTTACAACAAGCCACAAGGCCCTTTTTATTTTTACGAAATTCCGTTAAATCCCTTTGGAGCTCACTAAAATCAGAGCGGCAACAATTGAGCGCTTCAAAAATAGCTTTAAAGGTACTCAGGCGCTCCCGGGTCAGGCAGTAATACATCCAAAGCCCTTCTTTGCGGGACTCCACAAGTCTGGCGCGACGCAAATAAGCTAAATGCCGGGAAATTTTCGACTGCGGCTCTTTTAGAACGCTCATCATATCGCAAACACACAATTCGCCTTCACTCAATAAATTCAAAATCCGAAAACGCGTCGGATCCGACAGTGCTCCAAAAATTGTTTGTGTATCTTTTAATCGCATGTCCGCATTATATCTGCTTAAGCAGATATAATCAAATCAAAAAAAATTTACGTCGGTTCTTTTAATCCAATGGGGTTTCGACAAACATCGCCGGAATCTTTCGCAGTTGTTTGTGGTTTATCGCAAACAAAGCTGTAATAATTCAGCCCTAGCTCAATCTTAGGACGCCCCTTGGACATGCGCCACTCATTCGTATCACGTAATGAATACGCGCAACCGCAATATTGCTGCTGATAAAATTCTTCTTTTTTTGAAATCTCAATCATACGCTCCGAGCCCCTGTCTTTTCGCCAATTATAGTCCCAATATGTGACTCCGGGATAAAGCGCCGCGGCCTTTTTCCCGGCATCAGTGACCTGATCAAAGTTTTTCCAACGTGAAATTCCAAGACAGCTTGTGATGACGTTGAAACCGTTCCGCGCGGCATATTCCGCAGTTTTCACAAAACGCATTTCAAAACACATTGTGCAACGTTCACCGCGTTCAGGATCTTTTTCGTGTCCCTTCATCATCTCAAACCAACGCTCTTTGTCATAATCATCATCAACAAACGGGATTCCGAGTTTTTCCGCGTAACGAATATTCTCTTCTTTACGCAGTAAATACTCTTCTATCGGATGAATGTTGGGATTATAAAAATAAATTGTCAAATCCAGCCCCGCTTTATGCATATCTTCAATCACAGAACCCGAGCAAGGAGCGCAGCAAGAATGCAGCAGCACCTTCTTCTCACCCCCGGGCGGATTAAGCGCACCGCCTAATTTTCTATCTTTGGAATTTGTCATCATTGTGAATTATACCCTACTTGAGAGCTCTTTGCTCTGCCCCCGCTTGTCCTGATACAATACACTTATGCATTTTTTGATCGAACTTATAAACGCCACGCTTTGGTTTCTCGCGCTCGCATTCGTGATGCTGCTTTGGGCGGACTATCTCAATACCCTAACGCGCGGAAAAGCAACCAACTATTTAAAAAAGCACCCGGGCCATCAGTATTTATCTGGCGCGTTTTTAGGCGGGGCTCCCGGATGTTTTGGGTCATTTATTAACGTTTCCCTTTATACCCACCGGCTTTATTCTTTCGGAGCATTGCTTGCGGGAATGATTGCCGCCACCGGCGACGAAGGATTTTTTATGCTGGCGCTTTTTCCGAAGACAGCGCTTATTCTTATCGGCGTTCTTGTTGTTTTAGGAATTTTAACGGGTTTTGTCTTTGATAAGCTCTCTCCTGAATTTGAAAAAAGCTCACCTCTTTTTCACGAGCTTCCCATGCACGGTGAAGATGACGGCCATGGACACACGCACGCATCTTCCGGTTTGCCGCTACCTATTCAAACATTGCGTTGGGTTCTTTGCGCCGCGATGCTCGCGCTTGTCGCTGTACTTGTTCTGGGCTGGATTCATCATCCTGATTTTATGGATCATCACGCGCAAGAATCTTCCGCGCATGAACGCGGTGAAACGTGGGTCACGGCATTCGCTTTACTTTCATCGCTATGGATTTTTTTAAAATCCTCACCGCATTATTTAGAAGAACACGTTTGGAACCATATCATCCGCCATCATTTGCCTAAATTCGCGCTTTGGACCGCGGGAACGTTGCTTTGTCTTCAGCTAGGTGGACAATTTGTGGGGCTGCATTCCTGGATGAGTCAAAATTTATGGCAGACACTTTTTTTTGCTTTGCTGATCGGCTTATTGCCTGTTTCAGGGCCGCATCTCACTATCGCGATTCTTTTTTCTCAGGGAGCGATTCCTTTTTCGATTTTGCTGGCAAACTCTATCGTGCAGGAAGGTCATGGAATCTTACCGCTTTTACCTTATCCCAAACGCGATGTAATCGTGATCAAAATCATTAAATTGACACTGGGACTTTTAATTGGCGGAATCTTGCTTTCCGCGGGTTACTAGTAGTTCATTCCAATCGAAATTGGCTGTTGCCAATTTCAATCCATCACTCACGGATGTACCGAGACACCTCCAAAATCAAATGTTGCGAGGTACTAGTGCTTCGGCGCCCAACAATTTATCCGTAACAAACCACTAAGCTGCCGGAAAATGCAGAATAAAAAGCGTTCCGCCCCCCGGATTCGCTTCGCAGCGCACACTTCCCTGATGAGCCTCCATAATATGTTTTACAATCGCGAGACCTAATCCCGTTCCGCCGGTTTCGCGTGAACGCGCTTTGTCTTCACGGAAAAATCTTTGAAAAATTTTCTCCCGGTTATCCGGATGAATTCCGGAGCCAGTATCGGCAATTTGAATTTCAATGGCTCCTGAACTTTCTTTCGCAGCGGAAACGGATATCTGTCCATGGTCGGGTGTAAATTTAACCGCATTGTCCAAAAGATTCATGATGATTTGGCGGAATTGGTCACGATTGGCTTGCAATGCTATTTTTGAACTGATCTTTTTATCTAAGGCCAAATGCTTTTGTTGAATCCGCACACTCAAAAATTCTAAAACTTCCTCAATCTCTGCTGAGACATCCAGCGTTTGCTTTTCAAAAGCATGCGCTTGGTTTTCAATTCGCGAAAGTGAAAGTAACTCTTCTATCAGCCGGTGTAAACGCTCGGAATCAGCCTTCATTAAACTTAAAAATCTTTCCCGCGCTTGCTTGTCTTCACCGGCTCCATCCAAAAGCGTTTCGATGAATCCATGAATTGAGGTTAATGGTGTGCGTAATTCATGCGAAACATTCGCGACAAAATCGCGCCGCATGGTTTCCAGTTTCTTTAAATCGGAAATATCCGTAAAAACAAAAACGATCAGAGACGCCTCTTCCTGAAGGAACCGAATCATACGCATCTTTAGCGATTTACCCGCGGCGGTGACCAACTCCATCTCGGTATAAGTATTGCTTTTCTGATTAAGAAATTGCTCCGCGGCCGTTAATGCTCCGTGATGTCTGAGAATTTCAAACAGTTTCTTTCCTTCTTGATTTTCTCCTGCAATGCCGGCGAGAATTGAGTAAGCCTGATTACAAAAAAGAATATTAGCCGATTCATCCAGCGCAATGACTCCATCCGGCATCGCGCTTAATATCTGCTTAAGCGACCGGCTTTCCTGAACCGCGGAATGAGCGCGACTTTCGAGCAAAGACTTGAGCCTCTCAAGCTCCTGCTGGGGTGATTCGCGCAAAAGGACCCGTGTCACCAAAGAAGTTTCACCGATGCTTTTGAATATCTGCTGCAAAAGGTCCGAGCAGCGCTCAAGATCCAAACGGGATTTGCGCTCGCTTCGCTGCAAAATAAAAAGCACAACGAGAGCCGCAATTAACGCGCCGGTAAGAAAATAAGAAGAAAAAAAACTCATTCGGAATCGGGTTCGATACGGTATCCGACATTTTTAATCGTAATAATCCGGTCGGCTTCCGATTTTAATTTTTTGCGAAGCTGTCCCACATGCATATCAATCGTGCGTGTTTCTATGTTTTCAGCGTGTTGATAGCCCCAAACCTGATCCAAAAGCTGCTCGCGGCTCAAAACCCGCCCATCCGCTTCAAGCAAAGCCTTTAACAAATCGTATTCTTTGGAAGTCAGATAAAGTTCTTTGCCTTTGAAAGTGGCTTCATGCTTTCCATCATCTAAAACTAATCCGCCAAGATGAAAAACTTCTTTTCCTCCCGAAGACCCGCTCCTTTTTTGACGGCGCAAAACAGCTTTAATGCGAGCTAAAAGTTCGCGCACACCGAAAGGCTTCGCCAAATAGTCATCCGCACCCATTTCAAGCCCGAGAACCTTATCGGTTTCTTCGGATTTGGCGGTTACCATAATGATGGGAATTCCGGAAGTACGCGTATTGCTTTTGAGTGTTTTGCAAACTTCCATGCCGTCCATCTTGGGCAACATCATATCGAGCAAAATAAGATCCGGCTTTTGATCCCGCGCCAAATCGGCTCCGGCGCTTCCATCATAAGCAGAAAGAACCACATACCCTTCTTTTTGAAGGTTATATTTCACAAGCTCGTGAATTGCGGGTTCGTCTTCAACTATCAGTATTTTTTTTGCCATAAATTTTATTATTTTAGAAAATCATTATGGTGAATCCGGCGCCGGAAACAACCGCTTTTTCACCTTGAAGCCAAATTTTACAAGTTCTTGACATTGGAGAGTCACAAAATTGCCTTTAAAGCACAATTTTGTTCAAATAATCTTAAGAATCCGGTGCCTCTCGCTCTGGCAGTAACTTGGCACGGTGATTGCTTAATTGTTACTGCTAGCCTTCCCTGCTTCATGGCAGGTGATCAACCCCGGAGAGCGTTGGTTTCATCCCCGAGCCGACGCTCTCTTTTTTTAATATAATTTACGAAACAAAGCGACAAAAGCTATCTATGCAAATTTATGCCAAACACGTCGCTTTAAAAGTTCGGGGCAAAAAACCGGTTAGGACTTATTCGTTCGTGGCGGGGCTTTCGCTGCCCGGAGCAGGAAGAAAAACTTCCCGTGCTTTGGCTCCCTGAGAAGGACCTATTACGCCCTCGGCTTCCAGCTGATCCATAATACGGGCCGCACGGGTATATCCGAGCCCCATGCGTCTTTGAAGATTGGATGTGGAGGCTACGCGCGTCTCTAAAACAACTCTCAGAGCATCTTCATAAAGCTCATCTTTTTCACCTGAAGCGGCATCATTATTTTTCTTTTCCATGCCCGCCGCAGTCAACTCTTCGAGAAATTCAGGTGTCCCTTGCTTCGCCCAATAATCTACCACATTACGAATTTCTTCATCGGTCACAAAAGGCGCTTGCCCGCGAATCAATTTTGATTCTCCCGGTTTTAAGAATAAAAGATCGCCTTTTCCGATCAACTGATCTGCGCCGTTACCATCAAGCACCGTACGGGAATCCACCTTGGATGAAACCTTGAAAGAAACACGCGCGGGAAAGTTGGCTTTGATAACTCCGGTAATAACATCCACGGACGGGCGCTGCGTCGCAAGAATTAAATGAATTCCAACCGCACGGGATAACTGCGCTAAGCGACAAATCGGACCCTCTACTTTATCGCGCAT
>CAZSVD010000335.1:0-5672 GCA_964610145.1 uncultured bacterium
GGAAGAGCGAGCGTAGTTTAGAGACTTTCAAAAAGTTGGCTGCGAAACTTGAAGTCCAGGGTAAATCATTGACTAAAGCCGCGATTGAAAAAGCGGCAGCTCTTTGGAAGGCGGACCGGTTAAAAGTTCTAGAGTATTTAGATCTCAACTGGCAGATTAAAGTCATGTCCAACAACGTGGTTGCTCCGAGCCTTCAGCAAGGAGATGCTTTCTTATCGTCTCACACTCAGCTTGTGTTTATGCGCGCTCTCGGGTTAAAAACGGAAGCTGAGTCCGCCCTGAAAGATGCTGCTGGCTTAAAACAAGCCGATATTGATCTCAATTCTGAAAGAGGCATGAAAAACTATCTTCAACGTGTTGGAGTTTCCGGCAACGCGCTTCGTTCAAGCCGCGAAAAAACCATCGCATCTCTCAAGCGCAATGGTTCCGTTTTTCAAGGTTTTTCAGGAACTTTATTTCACGTGGTTGATGCCGCACGAGTCACTTATGGAGTGGATAGCATTATTTATAGCGATACTAATCCTTATTTTCGCCAACTTGAAACAGTTTCCGCGTCTGCGGGAGATCTTTTGGCAGGTCTTACTCTTGAGCAAAAATACGCCCTCAAGAAGCTGCTTTCCGCCTTTGAAGCGAATCACGCGGGACTTGAGAAGGTTGCGGCCGGTGATCTCTCAATCTTAAATGGGCGTGGTCAGTTGATGCGTGAAGCGCTTTTCCTTAAGAACGCAGGGAAACTGGAGTTGCTTTTAGCAATGAGATTGACCGCAGCCGAAGAGCATGACCGACTTTTGGATGAACGAGATATTCATATTGCCGGCAGCGTGGATGACCAAATCGCGCAAATGCGTGAAAATATTTTGAAAAATTCGGATCGTGATCAAATTATTCTTAACGGACTTGAATTTGGAGATGAAGTTTATTTGATTGATGGTTTAACCAAATTGCTACGTGAAATGGCCGAGAATGGCAAAGATTTATCGAAAACTTATGCTTTTGTTTACAAAGATCAGGAAACCCGCTGGAAAAAGCGAACTGTTGAATTCAGGAACGGTTCTTGGCGCGTTTCTGCGGACATTAACTTGGAATTGAAAGGGAGCGAGGGTGTTGAGCACTATCTTGAACGGAAAAAGAGTGAAAACCCGAATGAACGTACAATTCTCTATTTCAATCCCGCCGCGATTCGCGGTGTGGACGTGCTTTTCAATTTTAATATTAATTTGCATGTTCTCTCCGACGCTTCTTCTAAGCGCTTCAAGATGTTCCAGTTGTTGGGCCGTCACCGCGGAGTTCGTTTCCAGAAGATGATTGATGGTACTTTGAAAACCCGGGAAGTTTTCGCTAAGACGTTTGAAGCAGCGGCCGCATTCCAAGCGATGAGTCGGGGTGAAACCGTATCTTTGAAGGGGATTGAAGGCCCTCTGACAATCGAAAAAGTTTTTGCCGAAATCAGCAGCGGCACAAGCGCATATTTCACGATCGATGCGGAAAATGAGGCGGGCGAAGCGAACCGTAAACTTTATCAGGCGTTCAATATTTATCACAACGACGCCAAGATCAAGAACAGCGGACAGTTGTTGGACGCTGTTGATTTAGAGAATATCTGGATGCAGAACGAGGTATCGCAAAAGCAGAAAAATACCTACGACAGTATCCGCGGCATGCTGGAAGGTTCTTTTGAAAGCTATGTCGAGGATTTGATGCGCATTATGACCGCACAACTTGAAACGGTGAAGAAAGCCTCTGCCCGTGAGAATATAAAACAAGGTCTGGCGCTTTTACGCGGTTATTTGGATGAAATGCATAAACAGATGGATGTTGACGCAGAACTTCAATTGGGACGCGCAGAATCATCAATCGATAGTTTTAAACGTATGCATCAGCGTTTATTTTCAATGATGCAGCGAATTCAGTCGGATGCGCAGAAATTCCAAAATTATTTCCCTGACTCCGTCCGCGATGCTATTCAGGAAGAGGTCCAGGCTCTCGACCCCGATCGTCAAGGTCTAAACTTTTCAGATTTAGCTCACGTGACTGTCTTTGATGATTTTGGAAATGCTTACCGCATTCGTCTTAGCGGAGAAGGTCAAGGTCAAGTTGTCCGGGTTGAACGCAGTCTATCGAGCACAGGGCCTCTGGTTTTAGCGGTCGGAGCCGAGGTTCATTTTGGTCCGGTTGCAGGGGAAATAAAAGTAGGAAACTCGATATTGAAATCCTCCGGATTAATTGCGGCAAATCGCACGTCCCAAATTGTGCAAATTTTGAATGAGACTGTGCGGATGAACGATCTGCCCGCGGTTGCGCCTTATGCAGGCAGTAAAGATGCCGTGCTTAAGTCTTTACCGACCTTGACGGAAGCTTTACATGAATTAGATGATCTTGCGGACATAGACACCCAAGAGCCCTCCGCCGGCAAACAATCTTTTGATACACATGCTGAAATGGCAGCTTTGGCCCAAACGAACGGATGGGTGAGCGGCAGCGGCAATATGACCAGTGCGGGACGAAACGCGGTCGATTTTTATGGACGTCATTTCCGTGAAAAATATCGCGACGCCGATTTTAGAAATCAAGTGCAGACTCTTTTGGGACAAAAGAAAGATAATCGTAAGGGATTTTTTATTGATGGCGGAGACGGAGACGAACAGGCATTCAACGCCTTTGAAGCTCTTGTCGAGCGGCAAATTATTGATTTATCCATGGATGCCGAACAGCTGATTAATAATTTTAACCGGCTTGATTTGGTCCGGACGTATTCGGGATTGATGACAGAAGGAGCGCTTTCCGACGAAGATTTACATTTTGTGTTGACTGTCTCAGATACTAAAAAAGTATATCGCTTGATTCAAAGTAAGCTGAGTCAAATTAAGTCTCCGGATGTGTTGAAAATGTTTAACATCCGGTTCGGCGCGGAAATTGCCGAATTGGATACGGCCGAAAAAAATCAGGCCGAGTTGCAACGCTTGAGTCTGAATCTAAAAGAGCACAAAGAGAAAACATTCAATCAGTCTAAAAACGCATGGTGGAGATCCGGAACGTTTGCAGAAAAAATCAGCGGTGTTTGGAAAAAATTAAGCGCTGTAACCGTTGGACGGATAAGAACAGGGTTAATGTATTACAAGTTACTCCGTATCCAACAGAGAGCTGCGCGGGCTCGCGCCTGGGTCAATCTGGTCAAGCCTGTGACCATGGCTAATGCTGGTAAGGAAGCGTCTTTTGATCAAGTGGTGGCGTCATTCAAAGGGAGTAATTTAAGCGACCGAGAAATTGCCGCCCTAATTATTGGATCGGATTTTAATCTTAGGGGCTATCGCTATTCTCAAGCAAATGCAATTGCCGTGGTTGCGCGCGCATGGCGAACGTTTAAGACATTGCCGGTCAAAAATCAAAGGGTTATTGATCGAGAGGCATTTATTAAATTTGCCGTTTCTGCTGATGCAGCCGCTGAAAGACATGGCATTCGTCTTGACTCTCTGAGTGAAGAAGAATTGGCAAAGCATTATCAACGTCAAGCGCTGTCTTCTAATCTTGGGCAGTCGTCGTGGAAATCAAAATTGTCTCGTTTAGGTGCGTATCTGCAAAAGCGTTTTCTGATTAGCGGTATGATTATTCCGAAGATATACGGAGCGTTGAAGCTTAATCCTCTCCGCACGGGAGTTTTTGTTTCATTGACTGCGGTTATGCTGGGTGCATTTGGTTTTTGGTTGGCACCTTTTGTGGGCGGGTTTTGGATGTTAGCGAGTGCATGGATCGGAGTTACGGCTCTGAGCGGAATAATCGCATGGAAATCGTCCAAGAAGGTTAGTGGTATGTTGGAGTCCGCGGCTTCTCAGAAATGGATGGTCTCTTTGAACGGTTTGTATATCAATTCTTTGAGTGATGAATCCGTGGAGAAGCAAATTCGCAAATTAATTGAAAGCGCGACAGGGTCCTATGAAAAGGCTCAGTACGAAGATATTCTTTATCAATTCCATGCCAAGCTTATTTCAAGCAAGGACGTGAAGTCCGCGCTGATCCAACGGAATGAATCAAATCAATTAAATATACGAATTTCTAAAAAGAAAGAAGTTCGCGGTGAAATCATGCGGTCCATTTTGGAATTCAAAGACGAAGCTAAGTCCTATGATGTGGTTCGAGGAAAAGTGGAGGGGCTGTCGGTTAACAAAGCTCATGTCAATCAAGGATCAGTTTATCAGCATAGCGAGGGACCTTTTACCTACATCATACGCCAAGAAGGTGAGAAGAACGGAAAGATCATCGATGTCGTTGTTAATTTGCCGCCAGAACTGGCGCACCGGCAAGACTTGATGGAGACGGCACAAAAGCAAATAGGCCAAGGAGTTGTGTTTGCGGGTGGCGAAATACGATTCACAGCACTAGGAGTCGATGCGAAGGATAATATCGTGGAAAATACCGTTACGGTGAAGCGTAATGACCTTCGAGTCAAGAAAGTGGACATGATCACTTTAGAGACCGGAATGGGTGGTTTGAGTTGGTTCAAAGATATAAAGGCTATGATGGCAGGAAGATCACGTTCTGTCGTTGTGTATCGAAATGATGATACAAAGACTTATCGCATCATCGAGGCATTTGATGAAAAGCTTAATGGTCAGGCTGTTAGCCTTGATTCTTTGGTCTTTAAATCCCAGGATTCGGTTCAGGCTCTTTTGGATGCGAAGCAAATGGAAGATTCGGCGTTGACTTTGAAGTTGTCCGAGTTGAATTTAATCGATAAGGTTGTCGATCTACGGACGCAATTTATTTTGGCGCTTGCTTCCGTGGAAGCTGGAACATCCAAAGAAACTTTGGAAAAACGCATGCAAGCCGCTCTTGCGGTCGAAAATTTAAAGAAAAAGCGCATGCGCGAAAATCGCGATAATGGAAAAAGGCAGACCGTGATGCAAGCTGAGCTTAAAACTTTGGCTGACCAATACGGCCTTTCACTTGAAGAAATGTACGGTTACTTAGGTTTTGACCCTGATGACTTGAGTTTGATTCAGGAGGCGCGTCAGGAAATGATTGATCAGTGGAAATCTAAACGCGACAGCCTTAATTTGCCGGAACAGATAAAAGTTTATTTCGACAAGTATGTGGAGGCTTTGGAGGCTAACCCCACCGTTGAAATTGATTTGTTTGCTGATTCTGAGGCCAGCGTTAGCGACGGCAAAGTTTTTGTCGCGGCTTATTTGTTGCGCGACTTGCGGCAAATTTCAAATTTTGAAAATCGCGACACGGCTCGCCGTCTCGCGAAACGTCAATTGCAATCATTGATTACTCATGAAGCTATTGAGTTTCGTATATCGGATCTTCAAGGTAAAATATCAAGTTTGAGCAATCAATACAGTGACGAACAGAAAAAAGAAATCCTGGCTTTGATTACTAATGGAGCGAGTGAAGGGAAAAAGCCGGGTTCCGATGATCACGGGGCGATGTTCCGCGATTGGCTGGCGGAATATACCGCGTCAACGATGCTTACTCAAGTTTTAGATAGTGCGGATGATATTGACCGGATTTTGCGTCTGAAACATACACTGATGGGAGATAATTCATCTGCCGTTCAGTCTTCCAAAAAAGCGAATTATTATCGCCGGATATCTCATCGTCCGGATGTCTTCTCATATAGCGGCGGGGATGGGTTTAGACCGGGGTATGACTATTTCCCCTTTTTGGGTCTT
>CAZSVD010000336.1:0-9074 GCA_964610145.1 uncultured bacterium
CTGACCGTCACCATCGAGTTGGATGGCGATATCATAGTTCAACTCCGCGGCGGTTTTGTAACCTGTTTGGACGGCTCCGCCGATACCCAGGTTAAAAGGCAGGGTAATGACGTCGGCTCCGGCGTTAAGGGCCTGAGCCTCAGTTTGATCCTGAGAATGGTCATTGATGACAAGAATGTCGGCAAAAGGCGCGGCGGAACGAATTTCGGCAATCAAGCCATGAATGGCTTTTTCTTCGTTATAAGCGGGGATGATAATTAAAATTTTAGAAAGCATATGAAAGATTTAAAAGACAAAGATCCGTTTTATTTTTCAAAGCTAATTCCATGGGTTCTTGCTTTTTTTGTTGCCGCGGGTGCCGGGCTTTATTTCCGGACTTACTTATTGCGCTACGATGAGCGGCCTCATCCGGACCGGCGCATGGCTTCACTGGTCGTTGAAAAAATAATGACCGAACAACTCCAGAAAGCGCTCGAATCATCCATGCCTCAGGTCTCGGCTGATAATAAATTGAAAATGGCGCATGAGCAAGTCCGAAGAATGATGGCATCAGATCCGGCGGGGTATGAACGCAGTGTCGCTGACGCGCTTAAAAATCTTAAAGAGCATTTGCCGCAAGTGTCCGGACGGCGGTATTTGCTGGAAGCCGACCCCTATTATTATTACTTTTTGACACAGCAATTGATTCAAAACGGGAAAATATCCAAGCAAATGAAAAGTGGGCAGTATTATAACCCGCTGATGCATGCACCCTACGGCTATTGGACCGCAAATACCTGGCATCCTTATATTGGGATGATTGTGGCTAAAATGGTTCGATTCATCCGGCCGCAAACGGATTGGATGGAAGCACTTTGTTGGACGCCGCTTTTTCTGAGTGTATTGGCTTGTTTCAGTTTTCTTTTTCTGGCGAAGATTTTGGAAATGGACGCACTTCAGTTTTTTATCGGGACCCTTGCCTTAATGCTTTCACCGATTTTTTTGCAACGCAGCGGATTTGGCTGGTATGACACGGATCCTTACAATTACATTTTTCCGTTTGCCATATTAGCGGTTGTTTTGTGGGGGTTAAAAAATCCAAGATGGATAAAACGCTGCGCTACCCTGAGCGGATTCTTGACGGGGCTTTACGCGTTATTTTGGACAGGATGGCCTTTTATTTTTCTCCTCATTCCCGCGGCATTGTTTGCCACTTATGTTCCGGTTCGTTTGATTTTAAAAATGGATTCCCGGGCATGTTCTGTTTATTTGCGGTATTTTTTTCTGCATGGTCTTTCGTCCGTCATTTTTGCCGCGATCTTTTTAACTCCAAAGGGGTTGGTTGGACAGGTGCAGCAAGGGTGGGAGATTCTTGGGAAGTTTGCTCTCTCCGGAGCGGATGTTTGGCCGAACATCTTTTTAACCGTCGGAGAAGCTCGGGGGGCATCACTGATTCGTCTCATCTTTCTATCCGGAAATTACATTACGTTTGGGCTGGCTCTTTTGGGTGTTTTATGGACCGGGTTTCGCGTTTGGACCGAGCGAAAGCCTGAAGCATTGCTCAAATGGTTTTTTCTGTGCATTTTTTCCGTGCCGTTATTAATCATGCCTCTTAAAACCGAACGCTTCGGTATTCTTTTTGTTATCGCGCTTTCTGTGTGGGCCATGTACGGAACCAAAGAGTTACAAGCGCAATTTGACGCACGCACCCAAAAGATAGGCGATTATTTTTCCGGCTGGGAGCGTATTCGTAAATATGCTTTCGGAGGTTTACTCTTGCTTTTCTTTTTACCGCTTCCACTTGTGACAGCGCATGTGGTTTCGCTGGGTGTGAAACCGATTATGGATGATGCCTGGTATGACACCATGCAGGATTTGCGTTTAAAGACAGCGCCTGACGCGATTGTGAATAGCTGGTGGCCGCCGGGATATTTTGTGGTGGCGCTCGCGAATCGTCGCGTCGTCGCGGACGGGGGAACTCAGCATCTTCAGGAAACTTATTGGCTGGCAAAAATTTTGGCTTCCGAAGATGAACATGAAGCCGCGGGATTATTGAGGATGTTGAATCATAGCGGAAATGACGCGTTACTTTTTCTCAAAGCATTCGGCATGGAAACGATGGACGCGGTTCATTTTATTCTCGCGGTGGTGCCGGTATCGCGTGATGAAGCGTTTAAACGATTGCCTCCGGAAATGCCCGATGCCATTAAGAATCGCTTTTTGGATTTAACGCATGGAAGCAAATTGAGCCCTTCGTATGTCATGGTCTATAGCGATATGATTGAGCAAAATCTGGCCGTGACCATGGTTTCCCGCTGGAACTTTAAAAAAGCAAGGGAAATAAAACTGCATGGTTTGCCCGGCGGTAAACATGCCAGCTACGCGGAAGATTTTGTGCAAATGACGGATGGTGTTTTAAAATATACGCCCGCGGTAGATTCAAACAAAAAAGAGGGAGATGTCCTGGCTTTCCCCAACGGGTTATGGGTTAATTTAAAACTGATGGACGCTGTGATTCGGATTCCTGAAAAACGGATTGAGGGGCGTCCGGCGAGTTTGTTTTATATGAAAGACGGACAACTCGAAGAAAAAAATTTGGAGGGCAAAGGTCGGCTTGATACCTCTGCGCTTCTCATCTCCGAAGGAGACGGGCGTTACCGGGCTGTTTTGGCGGATGCCCGGCTGATCCGCTCGATGATGTATCGTATGTATTATTTGAAAGGCGAGGGGCTAAAATATTTTAAGCTTTTTTCACAGCATCATAATCCGCTGAATAATAATGATGTGTCAGTTTTTGAGCTGCAACCGGAGTCTGAGACGCTGAAATAACATCAAACAGAAAAGTCCAGAAATGAATCAAAAAGCCGATATAGGGGCTATGAAATTTATCAATCAGTTATTGCTTTTGACCGGAATGATTGCGGCTTTTTCGCCTCTTTGTTTTTCAGCCAATGAAACCAAAACAAAAGATGAAGGCGTTACCAGTCATGGGGTGGTGTTTAATATCGCAAAGGACCGCAAGGTCGAAAAAGTCGGCGGACTTTATGAGCCTGAAGGTCTCGATAAGTACGTTGACCGAAAAGTAAGCGAGTTATCCGAACGTATGGCCCGGTTTGAAGCTCAGCTTGATCAAACCAACAGCAAGCTTGACGAAATTTCCAAAAAACTTTCCGCCATGACCTCAGCGGCGAGTCCTGCCACAAAAGATAACACATCCAAATGACCCCCGGTCTTATTTCGGCGATTGTCTTAAATTGGAATGGTAAGGATGTTATTGTCGAATGCATCAATAGCTTGCTCGCTCAGTCCTATGTTCTGAAAGAAATTATTGTCGTGGACAATGGCTCTCAGGATGGTTCACTCGAGATGATTCGTGAACGCTACAAAGGCTCGATTCAGCTGATTGAAAATGGCGCGAACTTAGGCTTTGCGGAAGGTTGCAATGTAGGGATTCGCGCCGCGCAGGGTGAGTTTATCGCGCTCGTGAACAGTGACTCAGTACTTGAGAAGGATTGGATGCGTGAAATGGCCCGGGGAATTCAAATTTCTCCCAAGGTGGGAATGTGCGCCTGCAAAATTTATTTTCTCAAATATCCCGGTTATATTGAAAACATGGGGCAAACGATTTCGCGTGATGGTTTTGGGCGCACGCGCGGCAGACTTGAAAAAGATACCGGGCAATATGACCGCCGGCGCGCTGTTTTTTGCCCGAGCGGATGCGCGGCGCTTTATCGCCGGAAAATGCTGGATGAATGCGGTCTTTTTGATGAAAAGTTTTTTGCTTACGCGGATGATATTGATATCGGAATGCGCGGGCGTTTAATGGGCTATGTTTGCCACTGTATCCCTACCGCGATCGCGCATCATCATCTTTCCGCGTCCTTTGGGCTATTATCGCCGCTGAAGGCTTTTTTGCTCGAGCGCAATCGTTTGTGGGTCGTGATTAAATGCTATCCATTGGGGCATCTGTTGGCATCGCCCTGGCATACCTTAACGCGGTATTACTATCATTTTATCGGCATTTTTCAAAAGAAAGGTCCTGCCGCCCAGTATGTGGACAAAATTTCAATGTTCAGTTTGGCCTGGATCATGATTAAAGTTTATTTGTCAACGTTGTATCATTTGCCACATTTACTGCGTGAACGACGCGAAATTTGGAAGCGGAGCAAAACCACGGCAAGACAGTTTGAGCTGTGGATGAAACACTATGGTGTTAATGCGCATGATACCGCGCTGAATGAACTTTCATTCCCGGAATAGAAGATGATGACTTTAAGAAACCAAAAGGGAAGCCTGCTCATTTTAGTTTTGTTTGCACTTGTCACGCTGACTTTGCTTGCCTTTTCGGTGGGATATACGGTGCGTCAAAAATTGCAGGTGATTCAGCGTTTCGAGGCGCGTGAGAAGTTGCGACTCGCCGCAGGAGCTGCCGTTCAACAGGCTTCGGTTTTGATCAGCGATAAAAAAGGCTTTTCACAAAACTCTTATCACTCCCTTAATCAAAGCTGGTCTTCGAACGAAGGCTTATGGAAAAAAGCGCATGTCGGCAGCGTGGAGTATTTTGTGACGGCCGAAGGCAATCCCGGTGACTCGGAGGCTGTTTACGGTTTAACGGATGAAGACCGCAAAATTAATCTGAACACCGCCAAGCCGGAGTTTTTGCAGGGGCTTTTTGAGGTGGCCGCGCGTGTTGACTCGGAATCGGCACGCCGAATTGTAGCCGCAATCCGTGATTGGAAAGATGAGGATGATGACTTGACTGATGGGGGAGCTGAAAGTAAAGATTATCTGCGTTTAGCATCTCCTTACCGCGCGAAAAACGCGCCTTTTAATGATTTACAGGAATTGCTTTGGGTTCAGGGTGTGACTCCCGATATTTTTTCGAAAGTGAAGCCTTATCTGACGCTGGATTCCGATAGGGTGAATCTTAATACAGCGCCTGCCGTTGTTTTGACCGCGATGGGGCTAAGCCCCGCCTTAGCGGATAAAATGATTGAGTTTCGTAAAGGTAAAGACGGGAAAGAGTCCACCGCAGATGATGGAGTTTTTACAAACATAACGGAAGTTCCGGATGTTTTAAGCCGATATATCTATCTTAACGAAACAGATCGTCAAAATTTAAGTTCTGTTTTAGCGGCAGGCTTTTCAGTTCAGGCGACTCATTTCAATGTTGCTTTTGAAGGGCATTTGGATCACCAAAAACAGCAAATCCGCGTAAACGCGGTGCTTGATAACACAGGAAGGGTCATACGGTGGCACGAAGATTTTATTTAGTTTTAGTTTTCTTTGGATTGGTTTCAGTATCGGTTTTAGCCGCGCCTCAAGTTGCGCAGCAGGCAGGTGACGTCATTGAAGAGTTGAAGCTTTTTTCAATGGCGATGGGTGCGATTCACGAAGCTTATGTCGGCGATACGCAGCCGCGTAATTTAACTTATGAAGCGATCAAAGGTATGCTGGCGGGTTTGGGTGACAAATACGCGCAATTTTTTGATCCGGCGCTCTATGAATTGGTAAAAATGAGTATTAGCGGCGAATATGCCGGTATTGGTGTTATTTTGCAGGTGATAGACCATTATCCGCAGGTGATGTCATTGCGACCTGATGGCGCCGCTTTAAAAGCGGGGGTTCTTCCCGGTGACCGTATTTTAAAAGTCGATGGCAAGTCTATCGTGGATATGCCTTTGCCGGATGTAGCGAAATTGTTGCGCGGCGAAGCTAACTCGGATGTCCGTTTGACATTAGAGCGTCCGAATGTGAAAGCCCCGTTGGATTTAGTGATTAAACGCGAAAGAATTGAAATTGAATCCGTCAAAGACGCTCGTATTGCCACCAAGGGAATCGGGTACATTCACATTGCGGATTTTCAAGAAAACACGACTCAGCAGGTGAATGACGCGTTAAGAAAACTTGACAAGGAAGGTTTAAAAGCGTTGATTATTGACTTGCGCGACAATGGCGGCGGTCTTTTGGAGCAAGCCGTGGATTTATCCGGCCTCTTTTTGGTGAAAGGGCAGAAGGTTGTCAGCGTTAAAAGTAAAATCAAAGAGCAGCAGAAAGATCATTTTACTTCCGGAAAATACAAAACCCGGAAGGAGCCGATGGTGATTTTGGTAAACGGAAAGTCAGCCAGTGCATCGGAAATATTTTCAGCCTGTATGCAGGATTCACGCCGTGCGACGATTATCGGAACACAGACTTTTGGAAAAGCTTCCGTGCAGTCAGTGGTACCGCTGGATGATAAAACGGCAATGAAATTTACGACCGCGCGTTATCTGAGCCCCTTAGGGCGGATGATTGACGGAGTCGGCATTAAGCCGGATCAAGTGATCGATAAAAAAGATTCGGACACGCTGGATATGCAAGTTGTTCAGGCGCTTAGTTTATTGAGTGAGAAGATTTCAAAATAGACCGTAATCAAAAGGAAATAACGTGAAAAAAAATAAAAGTGTCGTTTTAGTTCTGGCCGCACTGGTTTTGGTTCAATGGGGTTTTGATTGGGGCGCGCCAAAGAAGGAGGCTAAGCCCGTCGCGGTGTCCGCTCCCGCAAAGCAGGTTGCCAGTGGAGCGAATATTCAGTTTCCTCAAATGATGAATGCTCTTTCCGAGAATTTAAAGATTTGGCCGTCACTTTCGCAGGAGAATAAAAAGAAGGCTGTTGAGGCGGCGATGATGCTTTTCCGAGAACGACAAAACTCCGCGATTATGCGTCCGGCGGACTTTTATGTGACCCAAATTGATCAAGGTTTGAGCACGAACGCACAACTTCAAAACGCGGATATTTTGTCGATCGTGAAGATGATGGCCGTGATGGAGTACGATTTTTATAACGGCCAAGATAAAGATGCTCTTGCTAAAGAAGTGCTCGGTGAGCAAATGTATAAAACGATTCGCGCTCGTCGCCAGTAATCTAGATTGATTGCAAAAAAGCCCGCTACCGAAAGTGGCGGGCTTTTTTTATGCCTGAGATCTTTGTGTGGGGTTAGATTCGCTAATGGTCATGCGTCCGAATACTTCAAAAGTAAAAATAAGCGCAAGCCCGCCTGCGTGAAGAAGTAGTCGCTGTAGCGCTGTTTGAATCTGCCAGGCCACATTATGCGGAGAGGTGTGCAGGATAACGAAGTATCCGAAAAGAATCAGGAGTGCTAACGTTCCGGTGACCCAGGTATCCGACTGCCTGGCTTTTTTAACGCAAAAAAGTAAAAAGAGCGCAGAAAAATAAAATATCCAAAGCCCGTTCCAGCTGGATGAGTCAAACATATAAACAGGGAAGCTTTTGAGGATATAAAGACTTTTCTGCGGGTCCATGAATATAGCCTGAAAATAACTTCCCGCGCCGCGTCCTGAGCCTAAATAATCCCCGGTTTTTGCCAACACCTCTTTCAGTATCAAAATGGCAAAAAATGGAATGCTCAAACCGAGCCCCAATGAAAAAAGAGGTTTTAGCCAAGCTTTGTCTTTGATCCGATAGAAATATTGAAGTGATCCGGCAACGAGGCCGATCCAACCGATAAAAAAAAGGCCTTCATTTTTTGTCCATGCGGCGCAGCCGGCAAGCCAGCCTGCGAGCATCCAAAGAGACAAATTTTTAGAACGCAAAGCTTCAAGCAGGATTATGCCGGACGCGGTCATAAAAAAAGAGAGTGGGACATCCGCATATTGGCTGACACCCCAGAATGAGTAGGCACCGACAGTCATAAAAAACGCGGATGCGAGCAATCCCGTGATGAGATGAGTTGCGGAACTTAAATACCAAAGAATAAAAAGCGCGATTGAGAAAAGAAAGCTGAATGCCACAGTTGCAGGCCAAATTTGAAGTTCCTTGCCGGTCCAATTCCAGCCCCAGGCCACGGAGCCGGGAACAAGAAGGGGGTAATCCTGATGAGTCCAGCCGATCGCGGAGTCAAACATATTGCGCCACTCCGCGGGTGAGCGGAAAAAGAATTTGGCTTTCACATTCCAGAAAAATTTAGCGTCCCATCCGCCAAAGATGTTGGCAAGAGAAACATTTACGAATAATTGAAAAAAAAGGAAAAAAGAAAAAAGCCAAAGAATCACGCAGAAGCCCAACGCTGTCTTTTGTAAGCGAGTCGAACTTTTCAGGGAAGGTAAGGACGGGGAGGCATGAGTCGATGAACAAAAAATCCGGGTGAGAAAAAAAACGCTCATAGCGATTGCGGTAAAAAGAGCCAGCAAATGTCCCTGATTTGGGGAAATAAGATAAGCAAAAAAAGTAAGCAGGGAGCAAATTGAAAATCCCACAGGGAGCGCGAGGGATGCAATAAAAAGTCCGTAAAACCGGATGGGCACCGCTTTCGTGATTGTTCCGACAAAAAGACTTCCGAGAATCGCGGTGAAAAGTAAAGGGGCAAGAAAAGTCATATTATTTTTTTATGGCAACGCCTTTTCCATCGCCGAGAGGCGCAAGAATCCGGTAGCCTGATTCTTCTAAACGTTTTTCAGCAATCGAGGTGTTCGAACAAAAAACAATAGCGGCACGCTGATCGGGATCATGGCTCAGAATGGTCGGCGCGAGATGGCTTTGAGCTTCATAAAGCTGATCAATGCCTCTTCCATACGGACTAAAAGGGTAATCCATGATGAAAGTGACTTTTTCATGGGGCGGTAAAAAAGGTTTAAAAGCGGAAAATATTTCACCTGAAGGAATAAACGGGTCTTTGCCTTCCAGCAGTTTTTGGATGATCAGCGGAGCCGATGTCACCGGAGGTTTGCTTACGGGGGGATGATGGATCAGAATCACTGATGCGATCAAAGCCTGAAAAAGAATACCTACAAAGGCGGTCTGTGACAGAGAGGAATGTTTCATCAACGTATTGCAGTTTTTACTCTTTTTAGCTAGACTTATATAGTAATCAAGCAAAAGTCATCATAGGCAATTTTTGTAAAAGATCAATTGAAAATTAAGAATTTTAAGGAGAAAAAAATGAAAATTAATGCGGCCATATTGATGGTGATGTTCCTCGCTTTGTCGGGATTCACATGGGGGGCGTCCGATGATTCCAAAAGCACGAAATCGAATGACCCGTATTCGACTTCGTCATCGAATTATTCATCGAGCAGCAAGAAAAAGAAATCCT
>CAZSVD010000337.1:0-1790 GCA_964610145.1 uncultured bacterium
CGCCGAAAGCGGTTTAGAATCATCAAGAAAATCTTCCGGAGCGGCACCGGCATCGGAGTTGCCGGTTGTTGATGACAAATCATTTACGGAAACAACAGATTGAACTTGTCCGTTGGCTCCCAATACTAAATCAGCCGCAAAAGACGGCGAAATTCCGCTGACACAAAACAGCGGAGTTAAGATCACTGCGAACCATTTAATTTTGATAGCTTTTTTCATGGCACCCTCTTTTAACAGACAATTTAAAAAACATTTAAAATCTTTTAATCTTGTCAAAGTCTAGCACCACTGTAGAATATCTCAAGGGGTAAAAATTATAATATTTTAATCTGATTTTGATCGGATTAACTTGATTACTAAAGCTATTTTTTGCTATTGGAGTACCTGGGAGTATTGGCTCAATCGGCGCATGCCTTTATCTTCAAGCGGCAAATGGCCTTGCGCCTCCGGAGCCGGCAAGGCTCAGGGAATCATATTTTGCTCCGCCATGCCGCAAAACATTGCTTCCCTGAAATAAAAAAGGCCAAGTCTTTCAACCCGGCACTTTTGGAAATGTTCCGAACTTTTCAGCATCCAAAGACCGCCGCGAGTTCCGCAGGCTTTGCCGAGAACTGTCTGAGCGCCGGGCTTGGATGCGGAGCCTGCGCCGGCTCTGGAGGCGCAAAGAGGGGTTAGGGAAACTTCCCTTTAAAGCCGGTCGCTTAGACCAATATTGCTTTGCGGACGGTAAACATGCCCACAATAAGCAACAACACATTCGGCAACCACATCGCCACATACGGCGGCAGCGCATGTTTCGCCGCAATCGCATGCGCGATCGCGAAAAGAATGTAATAGAGGAAAGCAAAAATCATCGCAATCGCGAAGCTGACAATGGCTTCGCCGCGGCGCACAATTACCGCGATCGGAATCCCCACAAAAACAAAGATGAAAGCACCGAGCGAAAAGGAAATGCGTTCGTGAAACGTAATCCAATATTCGAGCTTGTCGCTTTTACTCACACCCTCTTCACCGATTTTGAGCAGCAAATCGGAAAGCGCAAATTCTTTTTTCTTTCTTTGAATGTTTTCAAGATTTTCTTTACCCAGAGTCGGAAATTTAAAAGTTTTAAACTGCACCGAATGCAATCCGCCTTTTTCATTTTCAGACAGACTTCCGTCAAAAAGCTGAATTTCAATCGCGCCGGTTTTTGGATCCGTAAAAATTTTTCCGCGTTCGGCAATCACCGTACGCACGGGATTATCGGAGTCAACGCCCTCATGCGCCACGACATCACGCAATTCCCCTTTATTAACGCTTTTGGCAAAAAAGATAATGCTGTCGGTCAGCTGTACAAATCGGCCCGGTTCAATCAACGCCATGGGATGCTGAATCGCGATTTTTTTGAAACTGCGGCGCAAGTTATAACGGGCGTCCGGAGTCACCTGATCATTGAAAATAAACATCCCGATCGCCATCAAAAGACCAATGACCATCGCAGGCATCATAAACCGAACCGGATGCACCCCCGCGGCTTTCATCGCGCGCAATTCGTTATATTGGGAGAATCCGCCAAAAACAATCAATGTTCCGGTTAAAAGGCTGAGCGGCGCGGTGTAGCTCACCATGGAAGGCAACGCCAGCATCAGAATATTTAATGTTTCAATCAGCGGAATGCCGCGGCCAATGATCAAATTGGCGGCTTGCACCAAATATCCCGCCAAAAAATTAAACTGGAGAATACCCAAACCAACGTTGCAGGCCAGAGGCATTCCTTCCAAATTGCATTTCGGTAAAATTTCACGGTTGAC
>CAZSVD010000338.1:0-1526 GCA_964610145.1 uncultured bacterium
ATGATCACTGCGGCTCTTAAAGAAATTACCCACCCAGGGCACATCCATCAGATATGGCATACCACGGTAATCGCCCGTCGCATCGTCACGTCGCAACCCACCCAAAATAATGGTTACGCCATCTTTTACGATCACGGAAGTTTCGATGTAGGTTGTATTTACAAGTGGAATCACGTTGTTCGTCGGCGTTGTCAAATCGCCCGTGCGGCTTGAAATTTCCGGACGGATTTTCATCGTAATATAACCATTATCATTAATGACGGGCGTCACGACCAAATTAATTCCCACGTCAATAAAACGAATGTCTTCACTCACGGAAACGTTGGTTCCGGTGCCGGTCGATGTCGTCACAACGTAAGGAATACGATCACCGATATTAATTTTAGATTCCTGCTTATTCAAAATCATCATACGCGGGTTCGCCAAAATTTTTGTGCTGGTCACTTGTTTTAAAAATCGAATATCCGTAACCAAATCTCCGTCTTCAACATGTCCCACCGCCAGTTTTCCGAATGACGTCGCCGCGGCACTGGTCGTTGTCTGAATCGGAAAGGATCCTTTGAAATCAAGCCCGTTGTGATCCTGAAAAAGTTTTTCCCAATCAATTCCGTAATCATATTTTGGATTTAAAGTAATTTGCAAAATGCGGGCTTCCACTAAAACTGCTTTGGTTTGTTTATCAAGCGCGGTCACTGTTGGCAAAATACCTTCCATGCGTCCGGGATACGCACTTAAAACAATTTGATTCGATCGTTCATCCGCCATGATGGTTCCAACGCCTTTGGCATCTAACGCGGGCTTCAATTGCGCTTCAACATCCTTGGCATTGGCGTATTGAAGCGGAATAACCTTTGTATCCAACTTGTGCTCCAGCTGATCCAAAAGCGCATTCATTTGGGTTAACTTTTCTGCCGTATCAATCATGACAACCGTACCGGTATCTTCATCAACAACCACTTTTCCGAGCGCACTTTGAATCGCTTGCAACGCTGTCACCACATAGGTCGGCTTCGCATAAATCAAAGTTCTTGTCAAAACTTTGCGCTTATCGTTAAAACTTTTTCCGCGAGTCTGCGTATATTCTTCCTCGGTCATGATATAAATAATATTTTCGCGAACTTCATAGGCCAGCTGATTCGAAACCACCAGAATATCCAAAGCATCGCGAATTTTTACGTTTTTCAAAACCAGCGTCGAGCGCCCCTGAACATTCTTACTTGTGACAACGTTGACGCCACCCTGCACAGCAATAAATTTAAAAACGTCAACTACGTTGATATCACGCAAATCAAGAAAAATGGTTTTCTCCATTTTTTCTTCCATTTCTTTGGAGATGACGTCGCCCGCATTGAAAGCCCAGGCGGATAAAATCGAGTGAGTCAAAAACAGCGCCAGCCCAAGCGCCACAAGGCCCGGGCGCATATCAAAAAATTTATTTTTTATTTGTTTATCTGATTTCAATCTTATCATTTTCATACTCGAGCTCAACGCTCTCATCGGTAATCTTGCTGACCTTCATACCTGAG
>CAZSVD010000339.1:0-3174 GCA_964610145.1 uncultured bacterium
TCTCGGTCTCTTGGCGTGAAATAATTTTTTGCGGTAAATATGAGACTTGATCAAAAATATATGTGAGATTATCAATATTTCGTTGACTAATTTTAAGCGCGGAGTGATTTGCACTTTCATAGGTAACAATCGAAGCATGATGATTCGATGTGTTATACAACCAAGCACTCTTCTTGCCGAATCGATCAAGCGTATAAGCAACACGGTTATTGCCATCCGCGTCTTTAACATTTTTACCGTCCACACCCAATTCAAAAAACATCTCAACGCCGTCACTTTGGCTCACCCGGGTCAGATTCCCATTTGCATCATAATGGTAAGTATCTTTACGCCCCTGAACATTCAAAATCCAAGCGACACGGTAGCTGTCTCCCGATTTTTCAAGACGAACAATCGTCGCATTTCCCTGAAAATTGAGACGAACCTCAATTTGACCGTCAACTTCCGTATATTCACTGTCAGCATTCTGAAGCACTGAGGTAACCTGAACAACATGCTCATCTCCGGTAACAGGGTCAACCTTTGAAATGATCGTCATCCCATTACTCAGAATAAGCCTCTTGAAAGAATCCCCCGTACCAGGATCCGTAAAAGCCTCGGAATGAGCCTGAACAGTATCAAATCCATCGAAGTTGACATTGACTACCGCGCTTCCATCCGTCGTCTTGGTCTGATTAATTTGTGTTAAATGTCCGGCATCATCTCTAAATCCGGTAACCACTCCTGTTACGGCATCATAAAAAGTTGCTGTGCCATCACTTTTTTCAACACTTAAAATTTTTCCGTCTGAGTTAAATAGGCGGGTATATCCACCCGCAACACTCTTTTTTAGTGTGCCATTATCGTAATACTCTTGGAGAACAGATTCGTTTTGAAACACATGCAACTTATCATCTCCACCGCCAAGCTTTCCGTCAGCTCCAAGGCCTATGACCTGTCGACTCTTTTGGTCTCCTTTGGTACCATCCGCATTTAAATGGCTAGTAACAATAGTTACCTCGCCATTGTTATAGGTATACTCTGAAACAATTCGCTCATACGTTGCCGATGCCCCTTCTCCTTCTTTTTGAGAGCTCGTAACCCGAATCAAATCTCCGTTCTGCGCATATTCTTGCTCAAAGGCTTGTCCATTTTCATCAGTACCACGCACAAAATGAACCTGCGTCGAGTTAGCATAAAACTCCTCCGTGACATCTCCGCTTACATAGGTTTTAAGAACATCATCGCCACCGCCCAGTTTCCCATCAGCGCCTAAACCCAGAACTTGACGGCTCTTTTCAGTCCCCTTTGTTCCATCCGCATTTAACTGACTTGTAACAATGGTTGCTTCACCGTTGCTATAGGTATACTCAGAAACCACATGCAGGTAGGTTGCGGAAGAACCCTCACCCTGTTTTTGAAAACTTGTTACCCTAATGAGATTTCCGTTCTGATCAAATTCCTGTTCAAACGCTTGTCCGTTTTCATCCTTCCCACGCACAAAATGAACCTGGGTTGAGTTTGCATAAAATTCCTGGCTCATATCACCGCTCACATAGCTCACATAAAAATCATCTCCGCCACCTAACTTCCCATCTGTTCCAAGCCCAATCACCTGCCGGCTCTTTTCATCCCCTTTGGTCCCATCTGCGTTTAAATGGCTCGTGATAATCGTTGCTTGACCATTGCCATAGGTATATTCAGAAACAACTTTCTCATAAGTTGCCGAAGCGCCTTCACCTTCTTTTTGAGAGCTTGTAACCCGAATCAAATCTCCGTTCTGCGCATACTCTTGCTCAAATGCCTGTCCATTTTCGTCAGTGCCGGGAAGGAAGTGAACCTGTGTCGAGTTGGGATAAAATTCCTGGCTCATCTTTGCACCAGAATAGCTCTTAAGAAAATCGTCTCCGACCCCGAGCTTGCCGTCCGCCCCCATGCTAATAACTTGACGGCTCAGCTCATCGCCTTTGGTACCATCCGCATTTAAATGGCTCGTAACAATAGTTGCCTCGCCATTGTTATATGTATACTCTGAAACAATGCGCTCATACGTTGCCGACGAACCCTCTCCTTTTTTTTGAGAGCTCGTAACTCGGATCAAATCCCCGTTCTGCGCATATTCTTGCTCAAATGCTTGACCATTTTCATCAGTACCACGCACAAAATGAACCTGTGTCGAATTCGCATAGAATTCTTGGCTGGCATCCCCGCTCACGAAACTCTTTAAAACATCGTCGCCCCCACCAAGTTTTCCATCAGCCCCCAAGCCAACAACTTCGCGCATTTTTTCATTGCCTTTGGTTCCGTCTGCATTCAAATCGCTGGTCACGATCGTGACATCGCCATTATTGTAACTGTACTCAGTGACCGTTCTTTGATAAGTAATATTAGTCCCGTCGCTTTCCGCTTGAGATTCGGTTAATTTAATTAAGCGGCCGTTTTGATCATATTCTTGTTCATAGGCATTTCCATTACCATCCACACCGCGAATAAAATGAACCTGGTTGGATCCCTCATAATTAATTCTTTCAATCGAGGGATCAGAGAAACTCACGAGCGTGTCATCGCTACCGCCCAAAGTTTGATCCGCTCCCAAATCAATCACTTGCCGACTTAGTTCATTGGGATCACTTGCACCGACCAAAACCGAACCTGCCGCGCCATTATCTCCGATAGACATTCCACCGCCCGGCGATCCAAGCACTCCCTCCAAGCTTTTAATCTTACTCAAGATATCATTGCAATCAGCAGCACTTTTGGGGTCACTTTTTTTCTTATTAGCGCATTCACTGTATTCTTTAAGCAAATCTTGCAGACGCTTTGAATCCCGATCACTTGCACCTCCGCCCCCACCCAAGCTGCGCAAACCACCTTGTGAAGAAGCCGTCGCTGTTGGAGTTAAATTGGGACCCGCACCACCGGCCTTACGCGTAATAACAGTGGCGAGATTACCTGAATACACGTAGTAGATTTCAATCGGCTCGTCTGATGACACTCCGGAAACCGTAGTGGATCGAATGCTTTGGACTTTTATCAGACGCCCCAGCTGGTCATACTCCCGGACAAAAGCTTTGCTGTTTTCATCGACCCCCCTTTCCAAGTGCACAGTTGAAGTTCCTGGGAAAAACTCTTTAGTCACACCGGTTTGCGAGTTCGAAATTGAGGCCACCAAGCCCGAACTATCGTAAGTGTATG
>CAZSVD010000340.1:0-2080 GCA_964610145.1 uncultured bacterium
CGAGGTAGGCGCGTATTCCGCCAGAGGGATTCCCGCCCCCTCAGCCGCAAGCATAGCGCAGGCGCGCGCTTCGCCGATTCTCACCACGGCCTGAATATCTTTTGCAAAAAATAAATTTTCAAGCGCAAGCACATCCGGCTTAAATTCCTTGATAAGCCGAGTAATTTCCAAAAAAATCTGATACAAACGCTTTTCAATCTTTGCCGTTGATTTTGTTTTAATCACGAGCGCGTCGATCAGCTTATACCGATTGCCTTCACCTTCGATAATACCGGCGCCGCAACGATGCGTCCCCGGATCAATCCCCAATACTCTCATGAAAAATTCCTGCGATTCATGATTAATCTTTGATTGCCTCATCAGGAATTTCAGCGTTCGAATAAACATGCTGCACATCATCGTTATCCTCAAGCGCTTCTATCAAATCCATCACCGCTTGCGCATTCTCCGGCAAAACCGTCACCATATTTTTCGGAATCATCGTAAGCTCTTTCGTTTCAGGTTTAATGCCCGCAGCATCCAATGCTTGCTGAACCACTCCAAAGTCAGACGGCGCGGTTTTAATTTCAAAGCCGTCATCAGTCGCCGAGAAATCTTCCGCGCCCGCGTTCAGCGCGAGCTCCATCAGCTTGTCTTCCGTGGACAAAGCCTTAGGAATAAAAAAATATCCCTTTTTCTCGAACATAAATGAAACCGAACCGGCACTTGCGGGCGCGCCGTTATTTTTAGTAAAAATACTGCGCACATCGGCACTTGCGCGATTTTTATTATCCGTTAAACACGCCACTAAAATCGCCACGCCCTGCGGCCCATAGCCTTCATACGTAATATTTTCATAATTCACGCCCTCAAGCTCACCGGTACCCTTTTTAATGCCGCGTTCAATATTTTCAGACGGCATATTGGCCGCTTTAGCGGCCTGAATGGCCGTGCGCAAGCGGACGTTCGAAACCGGATCTCCGCCGCCGTCTTTAGCGGCAACCATGATTTCACGAATAATCTTCGTAAAGACTTTACCTTTCTTGGCATCGGTAATTGCTTTTGCGTGTTTAATCTTTGACCATTTATTATGTCCTGCCATTTTCACCTCACCGGCAGCTGAAAAAGTTCACCCGCCACATTGAAAACTTCTCTTCCTTGTGCGGCGTAGGTTTTGACTACGCCTCCGCGGTCGTTCGTTTTCGCCTTGCGGTTAAAACTTTTTGAGCGGCCTTTTATTTTTATTAATTCAAATTTTTAAAAGCATCCAAGTTTTGCGTTCGGAGCAAATTGAGCTGACTCAATCGCCTGCAACATTTTAAGAACATCACGCGCGGCTTTTACGTTATGCACACGAAAAAAACGCATTCCCTGACGATACGCGTGCGCAATACAGGCAACAGTTCCAAAGTCACGCTCGGCGGCAATATCCCGGCCCGTCACTTTTCCGATAAATTGCTTCCGCGAAACACCTAAAAGAACCGGCAAATTTATTTTTTTAAAAGCCCCAACCTCTTTCAATAAAAATAAATTTTGCTCCACGTCTTTTGAAAAACCAAATCCGGGATCGATCACTAACGAATACCTCGCCACACCACATTCCTGTGCACGTTCAACGGATTGATGAAGCTCATCGTAAACCTCGGTAACCATATCTTCATAAATCGCTAACTTCTGCATCGTCTCGGCGTCTCCACGACGATGCATCAAAATCAATCCCGCTTTATGGCGCGCGGCAACACGGGCCACTTCGCCGGCAGAATCGCGCAATCCACTGACATCATTGATGATCTCCGCACCTTCGGACAAACAAACTTCAGCAACCTCGGCTTGAGTCGTATCAATTGAAACCGGCACGCCCAATTTTTTAACTTCCTTTAAAACCGGAAGCAGCCGCTCTAATTGGACTTCCACAGTCACGGGTTTAGCGCCAGGACGCGTTGATTCCGCGCCTAAATCCAAAATATCCGCGCCCTCTTTGATAAGTTTCTCGGCTTGCTGATAGGCCGCTGCGGGTGAAATAAATTTTCCGCCGTCTGAAAATGAATCGGGAGTGATATTGACAACTCCCATGAGAGCGGGTTGATCAAAAGAAAGAGTT
>CAZSVD010000341.1:0-4562 GCA_964610145.1 uncultured bacterium
GCATATTCCTGCTTTTGCTATGGGTTTTCCGCGAGCCCGAACTTTGCTGACCGTTCACGATCTTATCGGCATGACTTTTCCGAATCAAGCCGGTTTGGCAAGTCGGTTTTACTGGGGGCGCTGGCTGCCGTGGGCTGCTCAACGCGCGGATCATGTTATTGCGGACTCGGAATCAACGCGGAAGGACATGTTACGGCTCTTGCGGATTCCGGAAGATAAAATAACAATTATTTATCCCTCAGGGCATGAAGGGTTCCGTTCCGATTTGCCGCAAGACACAATCGCGCAAGCTAAAAGCAAATTAAATATCGTGGGACCTTATTTTATTTTTGTCGGAACACTAGAGCCTCGCAAAAACTTAATGCGCGTCTTGGATGCGTTCAGTGATTTTTCTAAACATTATCCGGACCATCAATTACTTCTGGTTGGATCAAAGGATTTTGCGCATGGTAAGCATGCGGAAGCCATAAGCCGATGCTTTTTGCCTGGCAAAGTGATTGCTCCCGGCTTCATTGATCATGAGAGTCTCAATGCGCTTTATTGCGGAGCTTGCGCGCTTGTATTTCCTTCGCTCTATGAAGGATTCGGCATTCCGATACTCGAGGCCATGGCATCCGGCTGCCCCGTAATCACAGCAAACCTTTCGTCAACACCGGAAGTGGCGGGTGATGCGGGTTTATTGGTTGATCCTTATAGTACCGCCGAAATCAGCCTGGCTATGCAAAAAATTGCCGATAATCAGAGTCTTAGATCTAAACTACGCAACAAGGGATTTAGTCAAATTGAAAAGTTCTCCTGGAAAAAAACAGCGGCTGAAATTATACAACTCTACCAACATATCATTTAACTCATGACGCAAAACCACCCTACATGCCGCCTGATTGTGCTTCAATACAATCGTCGCGATCTCCTGGAACGTTTTTTACCCAGTATTATCAATGCCGCCGCAGCATCGCCCTACAAATGCTCGGTGACCGTGCTGGATAATTGCAGTCAAGATGACAGCGTCGAATTTGTTAAAAAAAACTTTCCTTCAGTAGATATTTTTGTCGCTGCAGAAAATAAAGTTCTTTGTTCTTTCAACGACTATGTGGCTCAATGCACGGAAGACATTGTGATTCTTTTAAACAACGATATGGAGCTCGATCGAAATTTTGTTGCGCCTCTCGTCGAACCATTTACGCACGATTCTGAAGTTTTTTTTACTGCGACAGAGGGCGATCGCGCTATTGCAAACTTTCGCTATGGTCTTATGGCGGCTGACATCTATTACCATGGCTTTGAAACTCTTTGTCAGAGTCCCGGGCCGACATTATCAGCGGGAGTGGCTGCGTTCGATCGCCTTAAATATCTTGAGCTTGGCGGCTTTGACGAACTCTACCTGCCCGGGCGCTATGAAGATGTCGACTTGTGCTATCGGGGCTGGAAACGCGGCTGGAAGGGTCTCTATGTCCCTGAAAGCAAAAAAATGCACTTGGGAGGCGCGAGCTTCGATAAAACTTTTACGCCTCATGCTACCCAAACAATGGTATTTCGAAATGCCATTATATTTACTGTAAAAAACATCACAGACCCGGCTTTGCTTTTTAATTTTGCCTTTTGGATTCCCGTACGATTGCTTGGAGCTCTTTTAATGGGAAAGTGGTTCATCTGGAGCGGTTTTTTTCAAGCTTTACAGCGTTTGCCGGCGGCTGCCCAAAAACGGATATCTGCCAAAGCACAAGCCAAGCGTGCGGACTCGGAAATTATTCGTATAACCAACCAGGCGCAAAAAGATCTCATCACGCCCAAAATTTTATCAAGAAAAATAGTTAATTTTCTGGGGTTACATCCATGGCTACGCAAAATATTTCTTTGCCTTGGATTTTTTACTTTGCGCCTGGCGCACCCCGTGGAATATTTGATTCTCCGTGAGCTCAGTGGGCTTGAAAGCGTGCTTGATCTGGGTTGCGGCCGGCATTCCATGGTTCCAATCATTCCGACCTGGATTTACACCATGGGGGTAGAAATTTTTGAACCCGACTATCAAGCCGCCGTTCAATCCAAGCGGCACAAGCGCTACTCAAACCAAGATATTCTAACGGTTGATTTTCCTGAAAAATCTTTCGATGCTGTTGTTCTTTTGGATGTTTTAGAGCATTTACCAAAAGAAAAAGGCGCTGCTATCCTGAAGAAAGTTGAAAAAATTGCGCGCAAGAAAATCATTATTTTTACACCCAACGGCTTTTTGCCGCAAAATGACTTCAACGAAAATCCGTATATGGATCATCTGTCGGGCTGGGAAGTAAACGAATTCAAGAGCCGAGGATTCAAGGTGTATGGCGTTCGCGGTCTAAAGTCAATGTACAAAAACATGAAGCATGAGCACTCGGACGGCTACGCTCATTCTAATATACAGGATTACGGACAAATTTTAACTTATCATTTTCCCGAAAAAGCATTTCAGCTATTTTGCGTCAAAGATCTTTCGTGAACCCAACTCTTTCTGTTTTTATTATCGCATTGAATGCCGAGAAAAAAATCGGCCCATGCCTTGAATCCGTGTCTTGGGCCAATGAAATTATTGTTGTCGATTCGAACAGCACGGACCGGACAGCCGAAATTGCAAAAAAATACGGGGCTAAGTTTTCGTCACGCGCTTTTACTGACTTCGCGGACCAGAAAAATTACGCGATGAGCCTATGTTCAGGGGATTGGCTTTTGTCGATTGATTCTGACGAAGTGATTACCGACGGATTGCGCGTGCAAATTCAAAACATAATACAAACCCCTGGTTCTTGCGATGCCTATCGCATTTCTCGACGATCTGTAATTTTCGGACGAACGTTTAATTTTTCCGGCACACAAAATGACGCGCCAATTCGATTAATAAGAAAGAATAAAGGAAAATTTATTCAACCTATTCATGAATTTCTTGATGTTCAGGGTAAGGTTGGAACCATTACAAACGATCATTTATTGCACTATACTTATACCGATGAAATGGAGTATTGGGAAAGATTTCATCGCTACACTTCGGCAGAAGCTCAGTTTCTTCTTCAAAAATCTTTCCGATTAAGTTGGATTGATTTATGGATTCGTCCCATCGCAATGTTCATAAAACTGTACTTTGTGAAACTTGGACTATTCGACGGATTACAGGGACTGCAATTCTGTCTGTTTTCAGCCTATTACGTGCATATAAAATATGTAAAATACGCGCAATTAAAACGGACAAAAACATGCGACCACAAATAGCCGTTATTATTTTAAATTACCGGCGCCCGCACGATACGATCGAATGCGTCGATTCCGTGCTTTCATCAGACCAAGATAATTTTAGTCTAAAAATAGTCTTGGTGGATAATTCAGAGAATTCGGAATCCTTTAATGTATTAAGTAAAACATACCCTCAAATTCCGCTTCTCGTTAATCCAAGTAATTTGGGCTATGCGGAGGGAAACAATGTTGGAATTCGTTATGCGCTTGAACAAGGCGCTGATTATGTGTTTGTTCTGAATAATGACTGTGTCATCGAAAAGGATACCCTCCAAAAACTTTTGACTGTGGCAAAAAGTAGTTCTGAAAGAGCTATTTTGGCGCCGCTTGTTTGCCGTTATGACCGACGCGATCAAATTGATTCTTGCGGAACATCGATGGACTGGTTTCGGCTTCGCCCTCGCTCAGCTTCTTTTAAATCACGAGACGACACAAGGCTGCCGCCGGTAATTGAAACTCAAATCATCCCCGGATCCGCATTGTTTTTATCAAAAGAAATCATTCTCTCTGCCGGACTTTTTAATGCTGATTATTTTTTGATTCACGAAGATGCCGACTTATGCCTCAGAAACCTGAAGTTGGGATATCAGAATAAAATCATCACTTCCGCTGTTGTTTTTCATAAAATATCTCAAACATTCAATGCATATCCGGGAATCAGCACTTATTACTCAACACGAAATTTTTTACTTCTTTCCAAAAAACACAATTCTTCATATTTACATGGAATTGTTTTGTGCGGCCTTTTTTGCTTGTCAGCAAAGAGGTTATTGACTTTAATAGTGTCAAAAGCGGGACGAGCTCAGCTGCGTTGGCTTTTCCGCGGCGCAGAGGATTATTTCCGCGGCGTTACCGGTAAATGCCCAAATCAAAATGTTTAGCAAACCAAGGATACATGAAAGCACTTACTCATTGGATTAAGACAAAGCTCACTTTTGACCAAAAACAAGGGCTTAAGCGAATTTATGAAAAAATAGCTTCGCTTTTTTATCCGGCCAATCTGGTCAAGCTGGCATCCATCTACGGAACCGATAAATGGAATGCCCATTGGTATGCCCAACATTATCAAACCCACTTTTCAGCTCTCCGCAACAAGAAGTTAAAGATTCTTGAAATTGGCGTCGGGGGAGATGAAAATCCGAAGACCGGCGGCGCATCGCTTCGCATGTGGAAAAAATATTTCCCTCAAAGCTTAATTTTTTCATTGGATATTCACGACAAATCAGCGCTTCAAGAACATCGGATAAAAATATTTCACGGTAGTCAGGCAGATACCGCCTTGCTGACAAAAATCAGCAAGGAAT
>CAZSVD010000342.1:0-5350 GCA_964610145.1 uncultured bacterium
GGCGTGTTATTTTGGGCGGAGATACCGAGGCGCTTTATGCTGGCGGTTCCGGCGAGTCTTTGGGAGGGACAAAGCTTCTATGATGGATTTATTGCACACGCAAAGTTTGGTTAAAAGTTATAAGGGGCGCACGGTTGTTAATGATGTTTCAATCCGTATCGGTCGCGGTGAAATTGTGGGCCTTTTGGGACCGAATGGCGCGGGAAAAACAACTTCCTTTTATATGGTGGTGGGAGTTATTCGACCGGACTCAGGTAAGATTTTTTTTCGCGGAGAAGACATTACCAAATTACCGATGCATGAACGTTCCCGTTTGGGAATCGGATATCTTTCGCAGGAGCCGTCCATTTTTAGAAAACTGACTGTTGAGGAAAATGTCATGGCGATTTTAGAAACTTTGGATATTCCGCAGCGTGAACGTGATCTTCGTTTGCGCCGGCTTTTAAATGAGCTGGATATCAGTTCGCTTGCCAAGAGCAAAGCTTATACTCTTTCGGGAGGTGAGCGCCGACGCCTTGAAATTACGCGCGCGCTTGTTACGAACCCGTCTCTTTTGCTTTTGGACGAGCCTTTCAGCGGCGTTGATCCGATCGCAGTTTTTGATGTGCAAAAAATTTTGCAAAGATTAAAAGCGCAGGGGCTGAGCATTTTGTTGACCGACCACAGCGTGCGCGAAACACTTGCAATTACGGATCGTTCTTATTTGCTTTATGAAGGAAAGATCGAAATCTCGGGAAGTTCTGAGTTTTTAGCTTCGGACACGAGAGCGAAAGAACTTTATTTGGGTGAAAAATTTACGCTTGCATAACAGAGGAGTGAAATTATGAAAATTACTTATACGGGGCAAGGTTTAAAAATCGGCGCTGAAGTAAAAAAGAATATTCAGGAAAAACTGTCGCGTTTTGAAAAGTATTCTTCCCGGCTTGTGGAAGCGCATGTTATTTTAAAAAAAGTAAAATTTATTTTACACGCGGAAATTAGCGTTTCCGCAAAAGGTTTGAAAGCGGTCGGCAAAGGAAAGTCGGACGAAAGTGTTTTTGCCGCAATTGACGAAGCTTATCTTAAGGCGGAAGTTCAGTTGAAAAAATTCCGTGAGAAAACAAAAGATCATCATAAGAGTGTTCATCGTCAATCGTCGATTCGCAAAGGGCTGAAGCTCGTGAAGGCGGATATCGCCGATTCTGAAGCAGCTGCCGAAGCTGTCGTTTAAAAAAGGGAGAGCTCTTCAAAATGAAAGTCACGGAATTTTTGGATGTTAAAGGGATTAAGCTGGATCTCCAGGCGAGTGAAAAGCAGGATATTTTAAAAGAGTTGGTGGATGTTTTGGCCGATGTCAAAGATATCGGAGACAAGAAGCTGATTTTAAAAGCCTTGCTTGAGCGCGAAAGTTTGGGTTCCACCGGAATCGGACAAGGTATTGCCATTCCGCACGGAAAGACCGACAAGGTGAGCGAGCTTATTTCGGTGCTTGCGATCAGCAAAAAGGGTGTTAATTTCGAAGCGTTGGATGGAGAGCCGGTTTATATTTTCTTTCTTCTTGTTGCTCCCAAAGATGCCGCGGGGCCGCATTTGAAAGCTCTCGCGCAGATCTCCCGAATGCTGCGTGACACTTATTTTTGCGATCTTCTGCGCCGGTGCGAAAGTACCGAGCAGGTTTACGAGTTGATCCGCAAGGAAGAAAACCGCAAGAGTTAACGGACTGATCAATGCGGTTTTTTAAATGGTTGTCTCCCGGACTAGGGATTAAACGCTGGATTTTTCTTTGCCTTTCAGGGCTTGGGCTGATCGTTGTATTCGCGCTTTTGACGGTTAAAAGTCTTTCGCGCGAAAGCGTTTTGCTTGCCTCGATCACGATGTCTTCACTGATCTTTGGAATCTTTCTGATCTATATGGGCATCAAAAACATGGTGCGTATTTTTGTGCGCGCTTTGGTGCCGCTCGATCGCCGCGACAGCGAGCTCGTTGACATCATGTATCAAAGTCAGAAATCCCATTCTCTTTTGAAAGGTCCGCGCGTGGTTGCGATCGGCGGCGGAACCGGATTGAGTGCGATGCTTTTGGGAATTAAAAAATATACGAGCAATATTACGGCGATTGTCACGGTGACGGATACAGGAGGAAGCTCCGGACGTTTGCGCGATGAAATGGATATTCTTCCTCCGGGCGATATCCGCAACTGTTTGGTTTCTTTGGCCGACGCCGGGCCGTTGATTCGTGATCTTTTTCAGTATCGGTTTGAAGTGGGCGAAGGATTGAAGGGACACAGTTTCGGTAATTTGTTTATTACCGCACTTTCAAAAGTAACGGGAGATTTTGAAAAAGCAATCGCCGAATCGAGCAAGGTTTTAAATATTCGCGGACGTGTTTTGCCGTCGACGCTGGATAAAGTTTCACTGGTTGCGGAGTTTTCCGACGGAACCTGGGCGGAAGGTGAAACCAATATTACGGATCTTAAAAAACCGATTGTCAGTTTGCGGCTTAAGCCGGCGGATTGTAAAGCTTGCGCGGAAGCGGTGGATGCGATTTTAAGCGCGGATATTATTTTGATGGGGCCGGGAAGTTTATATACCAGTGTATTGCCCAATTTATTGATACCTGAAATTTTACAGGCGGTGCTTAAGTCAGACGCCTATAAAAGCTATATCATGAATGTTATGACGCAGCCCGGAGAAACGAGTCACTATAGCGCAAATGATCACCTGGAAGCTTTGGTTCGGCACACGGATCCTCGTATTGTGGATGGTTGCTTTGTGAATACCTTGCCCGTGCCCGCGGAATTGTTGGCGAAGTATGCTGAACAGGGATCAAAGCCGGTTGAGCTTGATTTGGATAAAATCGAAGCTAAAGGATATGAGGTGCTTAAGGGGGCCGTGATTACAACGGAAGGCCAAGTTCGGCATGACTCTGAAAATTTGTGCCGAATTTTGATTGAGCATGCTTCTCAAAAAGTGGGTGCGAAAGTCTAATCTTTTATGCGTGATAAAAAGAAGTCGATCGAAAAAGAATTTGAGATTCGAAACAGGCAGGGCTTGCATGCCCGGCCGGCTGCGCTTTTTGTTCAAACCGCCAATCAGTTTGAATCCGAAATTGAAATTTTTAAAGATGATTCGGTTGTGAGCGGCAAGTCGATTATGGGGATTATGACTTTGGCGGCGGAAGCCGGATCGACGGTTAAAATCAAAGTTTTGGGAATAGACGCGGAAGAAGCGATGAAGGCGATCGGAAAGCTTTTCGAAACTAATTTTGGAGAAACCGAATGAATCAGGTCAAGGGAATCGGCGTTTCTTCGGGGTTTGCCATCGGAACTGTCCGCATTTTGCATAGCGGAGATGTTTTTCAAATTGCGCGGCAAATGGTTCCGCCCGATATGGTCGTGCATGAAATGGCGCGTTTTGAAGATGCTCTGACCAAAACTCGCGCTGAAATTTTGGGCATCCGTAAAAAAGTTTCCAATCAAATCGGAAGCGAAAGCTCGGATATTTTTAACGCGCATTTGTTGATTCTCGAAGACCGGACGCTGATCGAAGATGTGATCAGTATGGTTAAAAAGGAGCGCGTTCAGGCGGAATACGCATTTTCAAAAGTCATTCAACGGTATTTCGAAGTTTTTTCTCAAATTAACGATGAATACTTAAAAGAGCGTGTCGCGGATATTCGCGATGTCGGACGCCGCCTGCTGGCCAATTTGTGCGGGCATGAAAAATTTCAAATGGATCGCCTGGATGAACCGGTTATCTTGGTTTCGCATGATCTTTCGCCCTCAGATACTGCTTCACTTGATCGCAGCAAAGTTTTAGCGTTTGTAACCGAAAGCGGAGGTCCCACTTCGCATACCGCGATTTTAGGCCGCTCGCTTGAAATTCCCGCGATTGTCGGTGCCGCGGGCTTGATCCATCAAGTCAAAAATGGCGACCGAGTGATTGTTGATGGTTCGCATGGTATCGTGATTATCGCTCCGGATGAAGCCACCGTTGAGCGTATGACTCAACAGCAAGCGCGTTTTGTCAAGTTTCGTACCGAGCTTGAAAAACTGCGTGATTTGCCGGCTCAAACTCCCGATGGCCGCCGGCTGACTTTGGCGGCGAATATCGAATTTCATTATGAGATGGATTCAGTAATTGCGCATGGCGCTGAAGGTATCGGTCTTTATCGCACGGAATACTTTTATATGAATCGCACCGATTTGCCGAGCGAAGAAGAACAATTCCAGGCCTATAAGCAAGTCGCGGAAAAAATGAATCCGCACGGAGTGATTATTCGAACCTTGGATTTGGGCGGAGATAAGTTTGCTTCTTCGTTGGATGTTCCGAATGAAATGAATCCTTATTTGGGATGCCGCGCGATTCGGTTTTGTTTAACGCGTCCCGATATTTTTAAAACACAGTTAAGGGCTATTTTGCGCGCGAGCGCGCATGGAAACTTGTTAATGATGTACCCTCTGATTTCCACGGTCGGAGAATTGATCAAAGCGAATGAGTTTTTGGCGGAGACAAAACAGGAACTTAAGAAGGAAGGAATTCCTTTCAGCGACACGCTTCAGGTTGGAGCGATGATTGAAATTCCATCCGCAGCATTGACAAGCGATATTTTGGCGCGCGAAGTTGATTTTTTCTCGATCGGCACAAACGACTTGATTCAGTATTCGCTCGCGGTGGATCGGGTAAATGAAAAAATTGCTTATCTTTATCAGCCGACGCATCCCGCGATTTTAAAATTAATTAAAATGGTGGTTGAAAATGCGCATGCTGCGGGAAAATGGGTGGGCAGCTGCGGTGAAATGTCCGGCGATCCGGCGATTGCGCTTCTTTTGCTGGGATTGGGTATTGACGAATTGAGCGCAAGTCCCGTAAGTTTGCCTAAAATTAAAAAAGCCGTGAGATCCATCCGCTTTGAAGACGCTAAAAAGATCGCGGAGAAAGCGCTGCAATTCGGTACTTCGGAGCAAATCCGCAAGTATCTAGACGAACAGGTTCAGATTTATTGTAAGGAGCTTGCCGAGGAATGATGCTTTCGTATTTGGAAAGCTTGCCGCGGCAAGTGCGTGACGCTTTTCTTATCGGTACCAGCGTCCGTTTCCCGAAAAAATTTCATGCGCAAATAAAAAAAATTATTTATTGCGGTATGGGCGGGTCGGGGATTAGCGGCGATCTTTTAAAGGTTTTTTTTGATCAAACTTCGGATCGTCCTTGGACTGTTTTACGCGATTACCGTTTGCCTGCTTGGGTGGATCAATCAACATTGGTTGTGATTTCAAGTTACTCGGGCAATACGCTGGAAATGAAATCTCTTTTTCAGGAAGCGGAGCGCCGCGGTGTTTCGATTATGGCGCAAACTTCCGGCGGATGGCTCG
>CAZSVD010000343.1:0-3978 GCA_964610145.1 uncultured bacterium
AGACTCCCAAAAGAAATGCCGTGACGCCGAAGAAAAACCAATGAAAATTTAAAATAAAGGACCGCTTTAACAGGTCCCATTTTTTCGGCTGAGAAATCAATTGCTCTGACCCGGTGAGATTTTCAAAATATCCGATTACAAGTCCGTGTGGATGCGCATAATCCATGGGCTCTACCGGCCAGGCAAACGCATCGAGATATTCCCGTTGTGAATCGTCGAGGTAGCGGATGTTTAAAGCACCGAAAGGAATGTTTTTTGAAGCAACAGCACGAATAAATCTTTGCGGCGTTTGATTGTGCGTAAATTTATTATAGAAAACACCTTGAAATCCCGATTTTTTCGCAAAATCCCGGATAGCCTGATGAATCACGTCCGTGGAAACCTGATTGGTGCCTTCAACACCATCCACGTATAAAACTGCTGCATCTTCTCCCGCGGCAGTAAGGACGGAAGTCACCGCCATGCGCACACGGATCTGCCGGCCCTTCGAGGTCCGTATATCAAGCGCCGAAATGCTTTTATTGCGCAGGTAGCCGAAAGTACCCAACCGCCCCTTAATGTTTCCTTCCATCAGGTTGGCGCGGCGCAGCGAAGCGGAACTGAAAAATTCCTTCTGGCTTGTTAAATCAACCCACGGATCACGCGCCCAAACCTCAGCCTGATAAACTTTATCCGGAATTCTGTTTCCGGCTTCAATATCTTTTATCGATGTTTCAATTACCGCCCGCGCGGAGGAATCTTTTTGTATGAACGAATCTAAAAGTACAAGCACTGCTATCGCTTCTACACTACTCAACTCTGCTTTAGTCAGCTTTTCAAATAAGCCCCGTCCTTCCGCAGCCAGCCGGAACGCATTGATGGAACGCTTTCCATCAACCAAGGCGTCGAAATATTTTCCTGCCACATGCCGTGGTTTTGAACCTGTGCGATCCATAAAACCGATAAAACTTCTGACGGTTTGAAGCGCCATTTCGGCAGGGCTCAAAACTTCGGGTGCATCAACCCGGTTTCCATCCGCGTCATAAAAAGCACGGTAAGAGCTGTCGTCCCAGTTCGTAACGCCTAAAGTCCCTGCTTTCTCTATTACTGCGCGGGCGCGGGGGGTTCGGTCAAGCCAAGCTCCGTAATCGTTCTGAGCGAGCATTTGCGCAAGATCAAAAGCCATAATCTTCGCCATCGGATGCAGCAACCGGCGTTGAAGCTGCAAAGCAAAGTAAAATCCAACAAGTCCAACGGCAGCGGCAAAAGCAATCACCGGAAGCGCTAATAATCCCCCCGTCACATAAAAGGCCAAAAACAAAGTCGACGCAAGCAAAGCACCTGTAAAGATCCATGCCCGCTGCGGTCGGTCAGTCCAATACCCCATGTGCTTCTGCCTTAAAATCTCAAGGCTCCCTGAATCAATTTTTCCGGCTTCAATCTTATATTTCTTAAATACGCTCCAAATCTGCCGCATTTCCGGAAATCCGCGTGATTTCATTAACTCATCAATTTCTTCGTTTTTGCGCACTTCAGATCGAGCGGATCGAATTTCTTCGGATAACGCTTCTATTTTTTCTCTCAACTCCTGCATATAGGCCTGATGAGCAGGGGCGTCAGAAGGCGCAAACTCGATGCCGTAAGAATGTCTGCCTTGGTTCTTCACCAAATTCAGCAAGTGCAAAAGAATAATTCCCCAATCCGCGGGATATCCTGATAAAAATAAATTTCGAATCTTTTCCATTCCGACAGCATTTTGATTCACCATGGCTGCGATACGATCCATCATGTCACTTCCGACCAAAACCTGCTGATGTCTTGAAGCTGCCACGGGACCCCGGCCCGCAAATAAACTTAACGAATTGATAACCGCGCTCATCGGAAGCGTTGCCAGCAAAGGCAGCAAGGGTTTGACTTCCTTTTTAAAATCAAGCCAGAAAGCATCATCCATTTCAATGCGCGCTTTGGGATAAGTGGTTTGAAGATGTTTCAAAATACGTTGACGAATCATCGGAGCGTAATAGAAGTAGGTATAATCGGGAGAACGCGCCATAAAAATTCCGCGAATGTCATATCCGGATTTTTTTAAACGCTCAAAAAAATCATCGATTCGACCCAGTACGTCTTCGATAGACGGGGCTTCCCCGGATGTTTGTTGGGTTTCAGTAAAGATCACCGGTGAAAAACCCCACTCTTCATTCGAAGCAAATGTGTCATAATCCAAAGAAATCACAACGGGGCCTGAGATCATCGGCAAAGGCTCGTTAAAGACATGCGTCGCTGAAAATGTTTGCCTGTCCTGTTCTCCCATTGCGCGGACAAAATCTTCCGGAACTCCGTTGCCCGCAATCCAATGAATCTCTTTGAACATTCCTTCAGTGGCGATATGCGCGATCACATTGCTCGGAGTCACCGCGGTCATGGACACCCGATTATTATCAGGATGAAAATCAACATGCAAAAGAGTCGCGCTTTTGAGCATGGCTTCTTGCCCCTCAAATTTGTCTTTAAGCCATGCGTATAAACCATCATGCTCTGAAAATTCACGCACATCAAAAGGTGTTTTTATTTTTTTTGAAAAGTGCTTTTTAAGATATCTTTCGAAAATCACGGTGGAATAAATGAGAAAAAAATTCGTTATTCCGATTCCCGATGCCGCAGGGCCGCCAAAAAGAATCAACGTTACCGTAATGACCCCATTTATTTTTAAGTATTTGCGCAGATCAAAAATCTTTTTGCGTGAATTCACCATGTGATTACGGAAAAGCTGCATCGCTGAACCGATCACAAAAATTGCCGGGATTCTTAAATATTCAGGAACCACATCTTGCGCGATAAAATGTTGTCCTAATAACGCCGGCAATCTCGCCCAAACTCCGACGGCATCTTTTACAAATTGGTTCCGGGTCGAGTAATCTCGTCTTAATTCGGCGATTTCACTCTCCGAGACTTCTCCTTTTTTCTCCATCTCATCGATGCCGCGACGATTCCAATATCCATTAAATACAATCGAAACGAAACTGCTGCCTAGCACACCGATAGCTCCACTGATCGCAGCCCGCAGAAGCGGTGTTTGATAGGCATCAACCCAAATATTCGCGCCAAAGGCCATCAGTCCAACGGCCATTCGGGCGACCATAAACCAGAAGAAACGTCTTTTGACATTATGTTTGTAGGCAGGATAATCGCTTGTGAGCTGAGACAAATAATCCGTTGCCCCGCCGGTAAATGCCGCGGTGAGTGCGGCGGTAATCATTTTGCCAACCGCATACCCCGCCCAATGAATCGGATTGATTAAAATATACGCGGCAACAAACAGCGGCAAGCTCGCCGCTAAAACAACATAAAACTGTTTTATGCGCTTCGCTTTATCGCTGTCGGAGAGCGTTTCAGATCTTTGTGAAGACAAATAGGTCTTGCGTACTTCAGAGCGGCCTGCGGAAAATAAAATAGGTTCTGCTGTGTTGGGAAGCTTATCATTCCATTTCAACAAACCCTGCTCATCAAAAAACTTTTCTTCCCCTAAAATAATTTGAAATGCCGCGCCTAATGCACCGTGCGCGAATAAAACACCAGTCCTCCCGTTAAGATCTTCATCAATCGCGGCTAATTCTTCCCGCGCGCGTTTTAAAAGGTGAATAAAACTTTCACCTCCGGGAAAAATCACCGCCGCATTTCCGGCGCGATATTCCCGCAAAAGCTCACTGGCGTCAGGACCATGATTTCGGGTCAAAAGATCCAAATGATGATTTTCAAATTTTCCATATGACATTTCACGTAAACCGGGACGGACAATACTTTGAATATGAAACGCTTCTTCAGATGGCTTGGCTGTGTCCTGAGCGCGCTGAAGCGGGCTGACATAAAATATGGTATTCTTGCCATCACCAATCCATTGCTCGCCACGCAATTTATCAGGCAACACATCCGCCTGTTCTCTCCCATGCCTGCTTAATTGATTACGAAATTTATCTGTATCTCCTTGTAAGCGCCGCTTCC
>CAZSVD010000344.1:0-3348 GCA_964610145.1 uncultured bacterium
AAAAAATACTTGTCATATCCAACAAGCTGACGGCTTCCAAACTTCTCCTCATTCCGATATTCCTGATACGATAAAATAACTTTGCCGCTGTCAGAGTTAACACCTTGTCCTTTTTGATCCGCTGAAAAAACACGTGAAACATCTGTAAAATTTTTCAAATCATCTGAGGAATAGATCCGATTAAAAATCAGACTTTCACGAATTGAAAAGGCCGCGGAAACATCGCCTATGTTTGCTGTTTCCCAAACCCCTGCCTCAAAAACGCCCACAATCGCATCGCCGGCAATTGTGCTTTGAACAAAAACATCCAACGCCGATTTATCCACGGTTGTATGATCGCCCGCGGTCTCTTGCGAGCTAACGACAAAGCCGCGATAAGCCGCATTCACTTGTATATTGCGGTTAGCATTTCCACCAATTGTTGCATCTGAGGTTTGAATCTTGGCTTTAAGCTCATTTAATTTAGACTCGGACATTTGGCTTGAGCCGGTGCCTAAGTTGGAATTAAAAATTGAACCAATCCGATTTAATCCGTTTTCATCTTTATAGCGAAGCACAAAGAGTGCCGTTTGATCTGCAAAATTTGCCATGCCTCCGGTATAAAGAGGCGTATTGAGGTAACGTAACCCCTCTGCAACGGTATACCCGTCGATAACAGCCATCGTTTGCCCTTGTTTATCAGCGAGAATAAAAAATTGACCGGAATTTTTATTTCCAAATTCCCCATCCGACAAGAGCATGGATGCTGTTTCAAGGCCTAAAGATTTACCCAAAGTTTTTCCGGACGCATCCGTTATTTGACCGGGTGCCTGGCCAAATTGTTGTTTCGCAGCTTCAAGCTCTTTCGAATCCCTCTTTGAAAGCGCTGTCCCAAGCCCATCATTTTTAATTCCACCAATTAATTTGCCATATTTATCTGAGTTCTTATCGTCAATACGAATCTGAAACCACATATGACTTGAATCCAAGGTTATACTGCCGAGCTCACCATTAATTGAAATAGAAACCGGTTTAAGAAATGAGCTGAGGTCTCCGAATTTCCCAAAGCCGTAGTTCATGACATTACCACTATTGTCTAAGTAAATCGAAAGCCCAGCCCCATCTCCGCGTTCAACCAAAATCTCATAGGAAGGTTTATTGAGCTTCCACTGAGCAAATGCATTATCTTTACTGAAGTCTTTAAAACTTCCGGATGCCGGCAAAGCATACTTGGACTTATCATATGCCGAACGTTCTACGACCTGAGATGTCTTCGAATCAAAAAATGCAAAGGTGCCTTCTCCGGGACGATCCATCAAATAGCCATCTTTCCCAAAATACTTATAAGTGATATCTCCGATGCGGAAAAAGGATGTCGCATCTGTCCCCAGCATATCTGCGCTAAGCACGGTTCCGGCCTTGCCCTGAATCAACCCGCTCAGCCTGAAATTTGAATCAAGATAAAGTCCCAATTCAATATTCTTACCGGTAGCTTGATCCATGCCTGAAATTTGCACAAAATGCTTATAATCAAAGTGTTCTTCATTACCTAATGGGAACAGATTCGCGGGAACTTCATTCTTGTTAAACTCATGCAGACTTCCGTTGTTTTGTATACCTATAACTTGTCCAGTCTTTAAATCGGTTGCAAGAAAAGACTGTCGCGCCAGATCGATCCCAAGATTCTGATAAAACATGGTTTCGGTGCGCGCAAAGATAATGCGACTCTCATTTGAACCCAACAGTCCGGCGGAGAGAATACCGGAATTTACTTCGGTAGCACTCAACTCCGCTGTAGAACTGAAGCTTGAAGTTAACATGACAACCTGATTATCTTTATAGTAAATCTTGTAATGCTCACCATCCGCGCGAGTCACGGTGTAACTCATGTCATGTTCAAAGCCATTTATGCCGGTCGTCGATTCCAGCATCTCTGAAACCGCAGAATCCCCAACATTAAAAATACCTGGAGTACCGTTTTGACCAATAACATTGACAAGTTTTCCAAGTGAGTCAAAAACGTTCAGAGCATACGACTCAGACAAGGAACTGTCATAACGATAATTCAATCCTCCAAAGTTATAGGCCAAATAAGAAAGCCCCTCTGTCGGCATAAGTAAATCCACCATGGGAGAGCCTAATTGCAAATCAATCGTCGCTGATAAGCCCTCAGCTGTTCCACGGAAAGTTACAATTTCATTTCGAGCTCCATCTAAATAAATTTTATAAAACTCACCCTTTCCATTATCCGCAGTCAAGACAGAATGAACTTCAGTTTGAATTGTTCCGTTTGCCGTATAAAGCTGAAGACCGCGAGCTTCGGGCAATATTTGCAAACCATAATATGTTCCGCTTACTCCCACCATACCGCTCACATTTCCAGTGATATAGCTCAATGCAGTATAAATGCCCACATCTCCGTTCGCGATACCCTGTCGGTACAAGCTAAAACTTGTCGCGTCCGCAAAATAGAAATTGGTAAACGTCAGTGTCTTTAGATCATTGGTGCCAAGCATGGAGGCGGTAAGGGCATTATTCGAAGACATTTGACCAACAAGCGCGTCACCGTTATAGAAATAACCATAATTCTTACCGCTGGTTCCAACGACATTCACAAAACCATCTACATGAACCGTCGCGGAGCCTTTACCATTAACTGAGTTAACCTGAATATTTTGATTGGTTACGCTCTTGTTGATCAGCTGACCGTTCTCTCCGGCCATTCCCAAAAATTTACCATCACGGGACATTACTTGGTAAATATTGTCTGAACCCGCATATGAATCCAAAGAATAAGCATTGCCCGCAACGTTATAGCTTTGCAGAACATGCCACATCTGATTTGGCTCTGAAGCATCGTAATGAATATTAGTATCAAGAATTTCTTGGGCATGAACAGCAAAGCTCTTACCGTCCAAACCGCTAAAACTCGCGATAGCTGAAATTTGATTCTTCGAATCTAAATAGACAGCGAGAGAACTGGATTTACCATCAATTGAGTTTCCATTTAACTCGAAAGCTTTCACCGCTTCGATGCCGCGGCGATTGTCGCCAACGAGCGTCGTCGCTTTGTCGATACTTACAAAAGTCGATGCCGTTTCGTAGAAGCCAACCAAAGCATTTCCGGCTCCGTAGGCAGCAAAAATTTGCTGACGATAATCCTGACTCAAAAGCTGTACCGCAAAACCTTCAGCGCGATAACTTAAGATAAACTCCCGGTTATCGACGAGATGTGTAATTGTCTGCGCGACTTCTTCATTCTTAGAATTCAGATAAATCTTGCGAACCACATCTCCATGAGCGGCATCCGAGCTAAAGCTAAAAGTAAGCACTTTATCCGCAGTAAATTTCTCATTATGTCCAGCAAAT
>CAZSVD010000345.1:0-3242 GCA_964610145.1 uncultured bacterium
AACAAAAGCACTATTCCGCCAAAGCGCACGACACTCATTTTATTCGAGCGTAACTTTGCCCTGTTTTCTTGCTTCAGCCACCTGTTCAGGAGTAATTTCTTTGCCTGAATTGCCCCAACTGTTGTAAACATAAGACAAAATGTTCGCGATATCTTCATCTTTTAATTGTAATTGCGGCATCACCCCATTGTAAACCGCCCCATTCACTTTCACGTTTCCGGTCAAACCATGCGCCACAACTCTCATTGCGCGATTTGCATCCGCATTTAAAAAATCTGATCCGGCCAAGGGCGGGAAAGCGGAGGGGATACCCTGCCCCTTAGCCTGGTGGCAGGCGATGCAATTCTGTTTGAACGCAATTTCACCGCGCTCAATCCTTTCTTCTTTGTTGGCCGCGTCGGGTTGACTTGCGGACTCAGACGCAATGTGCTGAATCGTTGACCCTTCCGGAAGATAAACTTCATCGCCAATTTTACCGGAATAAACTTGCTTATCTTCAGCGCCTCCCACCTTAATCTGACCAAGAGCGCCTTTATTAAAAGCCCGGAAAATAGAATGATCCACGAGAATATATGTTCCCGGAACTTGCAGTTTAAATTCCGTGATTGCAGAACCACCGGCCGGAACCAACGTCGTCTGGACATCGCTCGAGAAAATAGAACCGCCCTCGGAGTAGACTTTGTCAAAAATCTCTCCGATCACATGAAATGAAGACACAAGATTAGGCCCGCCATTTCCCACAAACAAACGTACTGTTTCACCGACGTTCGCTTTCAACGCATTATCACCCGTAAGCGCTCCAACCGAACCGTTAAAAACAACATAATCCGGCTGTTCTTTGAGTGCTTTTTCCATATCAAACGGTTGCAAGCCGGGCGTGCCATACTTATCTTTAGTATAAAAATCACCCTGCATTACATAATACTCACGATCAACTTTAGAAAAACCATAAATCGGCTCAACTAAAATCAAACCATACATTCCGTTCGCGATATGCATTCCCACAGGAGCCGTGGCGCAATGATAAACATACAAACCAACATTCATTGCTTTGAATGAAAAAATAGACGTGTGTCCCGGTGCCGTCATCGTTGAAGCGGCTCCACCGCCCGGACCTGTTACAGCGTGCAAATCAATATTGTGCGGCATTTTGTTATCAGGATGGTTACTCAGATGAACCTCAACAAGATCACCTTCTCTCACGCGAATAAAAGGACCGGGGGTATGTCCGCCAAAGGTCCAAAAGGTATAATCCACCCCATCCGCAAGTCTTCCGACATGCTCTTTGACTTCAATATTCACAATAACTTTCGTCGGATTTTTCCGCGTGATTGGCGGGGGAACAGCAGGGGCGTAGGCAAGCACAGCCACTTCCTCTCCTTTCACTTCCTCTTCAGAACCACAAAAACCTGTTGCGGGAAAAAGCGAAAAAAACAACATGAAAAACAAAGCAAGAAACCTCATGGCTCACTCTCCTTTTTGTCAGCTATCGCGAATAACCTGACGCGCTAGCAACAATTTTGATTTTAAAAATAAAGCTAAGAAACAAAACCGATCAACTCCTTCGCATCGACGCGTTTTTATTTTTGAGCCGGACGAAGCGAAAACCAACGTGTCACCATAAAATACATAATCGGAAGTGTTCCTCCAAAAACAAACAACACATCTCCGAGCACTCTTAACCAAGTTGCTTTTTGAAAAAAACCGGACTGAATCACTTCGTTCGAGCGCGCAAACCAAAAGCCATGTTCAAAACTTTGCATCAGCTGATAAATTCCGGCCGGAAAAATACTGAGAAAAAGCATCGCCGCTAACCCGAGGTTAATACTCCAAAACGAGACGAGCCAAATGCGATGATTCCACTTTTCGGGCTTAATCATAATGCGCGCGCAAAAGGCTAATGCGGCTAAAGCGAGGTTGCCATAGACTCCCATTAATGCACCGTGACCATGATTCGACGTAAGATAAGTGGCATGCTCGTAGTAACTCACTATCGGAAGATTAATGAGGAAACCAAAAACGCCCGCACCAAGAAAATTCCAGAACCCCACTGCCATTAAAAACATCACCGCCCACTTGTGCGGAAATTTATCGGGATCCACATCCACAACACTTTGGTTATAACGCAAACTGATAAAGTCCCACGCTTCCAGTGTCAGCAGCACAAGCGGCACAACTTCAGCGGCTGAAAAAACAGCTCCCAAAGCTAAATTGATCGCGGGTTGTGCAGTCCAATAATAATGATGCGCGGTTCCGATCATGCCGCTGCCCAAATAAAGAATGATATCGAGATACACAATGCGTAATGCCGCATCCGTACGCACAATTCCCAAAATCACAAAAATATGAGCAACCACAATCGTGGTAAACAACTCAAAAAAACCTTCTACCCACAAATGCACAATCCACCATCGCCAAAAATCAGCGACGGCAAAGTTGGTATGATGCGAATACATCATACCGAAGGAATACATCAACGGAATCGCGAGCACCGAATAAAGCAACAAATAGGGCATGCTTCCCGCGTTTTGCCCCTTAAGGGTTGGCTGAATCGCACGGAAAACAATCACGGCCCAAATCAACATGCCAACCGTAAGCAGAATTTGCCAAACTCGCCCCAGCTCGAGATATTCCCAACCCTGATGACCAAACCAAAACCAAAATTTTCCGAGCATATTTTTAATACCAAGCCATTCGCCAAAAATACTTCCTACGGCAACAATAATCACGGCGGTAAACAGAATATTGACAAGCAAAGCCTGGTACTTCGGTTCTTTCTTTGAAATCATCGGCCCCACGAAAATTCCTGTCGCAAGCCATGCCGTCGCGATCCAAAAAATGGAAAGCTGCAAATGCCAACTGCGCGTAATTGAAACAGGCAGAATTTGACGAATATCAAACCCGTAAAACCCTCCAGACTCGACAAAGTAATGCGCCGTCACCACGCCCATAAAAGTTTGAAAGAAAAAAAGAATCGCAACAACCGCAAAAAATTTGTAGGTTGCGCGCTGACTCGCGGTGAGCGAAGATTCTGCAATAGGCTGAAAAACAATTTCATCCGGCTTGCCATGCCCCCAACCTAAAGCCTTAAACCGTCCAAAAAACATCAGCACCAACCCCATGACCCCCAGAAACGAAATTAAACTGACCGCACTCCAAACAAAAACACCCGTGGAGGGCCGATTACCGGCGGCATCATCCGGCGGCCAATTATTCGTGAACGAATAATCTTTTCCGGGCCT
>CAZSVD010000346.1:0-3905 GCA_964610145.1 uncultured bacterium
AACAATTTCCTCGCCTGAAAAGGAATCCACCATACCGGATGCTAGCGATAGCGATCAAAAAGCTATTGTTTACGCGCTTTCGGGAAAAGCCATGCTTACTAAAAAGGGAAGTCCCACAGAAAAGCAGGTTAAAGTGGGTGATGTTATTGAAGCGGGCGATTCGTTGTATACCGAAAAAGGCGCAAGCATTTCTATTACCTTTGACAGTAAAAAGAAAAATGCAGTTCGCATCCCTGCCGATACCAAAGCGACATTTACCAGTATTGAGCCGACCGACATCAAGCTCGATAAGGGGGCTATTTTTAACGCGGTGACAGGTCTTGCGAAAGGTAGTACCTGGAAAGTGACGACTCCGGTTGCCGTTGCTGCGGTGCGCGGCACTGTTTACTTTGTCCGTTATGAAACCGCTTCAGGTCAATTTTTTGCCGCGACCTTAAATGTTCCTGATGATGGAAAAACTTCCGCCATTGAAATTCAATCATTGACCAGCGAAGGGAATGCGGAAGTTGGCGAAGGCAAAGAAATTTCTCTAAAAGAAGGAGAGTCTCCAAGTCAGGACTTGGTTCAGGAATTAAGCCCCGAAGTGCTTGCGCAGCTTCAGGACTTTTTTGAAAAGGAAAGTGCGGATCAGCAGTCTTCCGAAGATCAAGAGAAGGGAGGTCAGTCTGGGGAGGGGAACTCTCTAGGAGATGGTCCGGCAGACGGCGATCAAAATAGTTTTGAGCCTGATACAACAGGTTCTCCGGCGACGCAAGATGATACTGTGGTTAAAACCGCTGAGCAGAACGGTGTTGATGATAAGAATGAAAATAAAAAAGCAGATGATTTTCATTCGTTGTATGGTTAATCATCCGGGATTCTTGATAGGAGCTGTTTGAATTAAATTTTGGAGAAAAGCGAGTATGAAAAATTTCTTTTTCGGTGCCGTTTTTGCTGCAAGTTTTATGATGTTGCCCGCGTGCTACGCTGCAAATCGTGATTCCTTGGTTGATTTACAGGTCGGCTCGGGAATTCAAAGAAATGCCGAGGCTGAGGTTTCGCTGAGTGACGGCAAAGCCTACGCTTATAAGGTTTCAGGAAGTGCCAGTATTATAAAATCCGGAAGTCCAGTTGAAAAACAGCTCAAGGTTGGCGATTTGATTCAAAAAGGCGATAAGATCACAACGCAAAAAAATGCCGTGGTTGAAATTGCTTTTGATATTTTAAAAAAGAACGCAGTGCAAATTCCGCAGGAGACTCAGGCGACATTTACGAGCATTGAACCCACGGATATTAAACTCGATAACGGCTCTGTTTTTAGCGCGATTGACGGACTGGCGAAGGGCAGTAGCTGGAAAGTGACAACACCTGCGGCCGTGGCCGCCGTGCGCGGAACTGTTTACTTGGTGCGCTTTGAAGCCGCTTCGGGCGAATTTTTCGCAGCGACGTTGAATGTGCCTGATGATGGAAAAACTTCAGCGATTGAAATTCAGTCAGTTACCACGGAGGGAAATGCGAATGTTGCCGAGGGTAAAGAAATTACTATTAAAGAAGGCGAAACTCCCAGTCAGGAATTGGTTCAGACGTTAAGCCCTGAAGTTGTTGCTGAAGTACAAAAGTTTTTTCAGGATGTTTCTGCTGAGAGGGGAAAGTCTTCTGAAAGCGGTGATAGCACTCAAATCAATAAAGGCTCCGGAAATGGTCCTGGCGGGCCCGGGGGACCCAATGGCCCGGGTAGCGGACCTGGTAGTTCAGGCGGGACAGTGGGCGGAGCTAATCAGTTTACTTCTCCTTCTATGCAAAATAATCCCATATCTGGATTAACCGGTACTATGGGGGCTAATACAGTCTCCGGAAGTTATGATGGGAAGGTCGACTCAACCTCAGCCGTGATGGGAACAATGACAACAGGCGAGACACCAACATCCGGAAGTTTAGATGGGACTTACAGCCCACAGGGAATGACGACGACAACGGATGCATTCAATTTTACGGATCCCGGTGTGGGGGGAACTCTGGCGACAGGGACACAAAACTATTTTGACCCCAGCGGTGCGTTTATCAATGGCGGTACAAATTCAACGGGGACAAATACGTCTTCCACTAGTGCCAATTTTCAACCCCCTGATCCTTGCGCATCCGGAACATGTGCGCCTCCTCCATGCGGAAATACCGGGCAGCCTTGCCAGACATCGGGCTAAATTTTAAAAATGAAAAAGCCGCTGAGGTTGCACTCAGCGGCTTTTTTTGTTCCAATACACACCTATGAAAAAAGCGATTGTTATCGGAACCAGTACCGGAATTGGACGGGCGTTAGTCTTTGAGCTTCATCGTCAGGGATGGCAAGTTGGGATTACCGGGCGTTATCCGGAGGCTCTGGAAAAAATCCGACATGAATTAGGCTCGAATATTCATTTGCGTCCGATTGATTTACGCAGCCCCGAAACCGCTATGGAAACTGTGCGTGAGCTGGTGGATGTCATGGGTGGAGTGGATCTTATGATTATCAATTCGGGTATTTTACCGACCAATACTCAATTCGATTGGGGTCCTGAGGTCGAGGGGGTACGGGTCAATGTGATCGGTTTTCAATCCATGTGCCAGGTCGCCTGTCACTATTTTGAAAATCAAGGCTATGGCCATATCGTCGGAATTTCTTCGGTTGCCGCACATCGCGGTACCGCTCGTGCGCCTGTTTATAATGCATCTAAAGCATTTATTTCCGTGTATATGGAAGGTTTAAGACAGAAGTATTTTGGAACTCAAATCAAAATCACGGATATTCGTCCCGGGCTGATTGATACGCCCATGACAAGGAATTTACGAAGTAAGCCTGCCATGGTGTCCGCGGAACAATGCGCGCGGGATATTTTGGCGGCAGTGAAAAAAAATAAAAAAGTAGCGTATGTTCCGGCGCGTTGGTGGTGGGTGGCGCTGATTTTGAAATGTCTTCCGGAAAATTTATATCATCGATTATATCGTCGCTATGCGTAAACTGACTCATCCTGAGCTTCAAGCCAGACAGGCTGTCGCGCTTTCTGAAAATAAAAAAATCCCTTTGATTGTGGTCTTGAATCAAATTCGCTCGCTTTACAATGTAGGGTCTATTTTTCGCACCGCGGATGGAATTGGAGTTGAGAAGCTTTACTTGTGTGGAATCACGCCGATTCCACCCGACACCCAAATAACCAAAACAGCTTTGGGCGCTGAAAAGACCGTGCCGTGGAAATTTTTCGAAAAGACTTTGGATGCCGTCAAGCAAGCCAAATCCGACGGTTACAAAATCGTTTTGCTTGAGCAAACTCAAAAGAGCGTGTGGCATCAAAACTTTCAACCTGATGGCCCGGTATGTTTAGTGCTTGGAAACGAAACAGCGGGAGTTAGTGATGAGCTTCTTGCGCTTGCGGACGCCTGCATTGAAATTGAAATGGCCGGATTGAAAAACTCTTTGAATGTTGCGGTCGCTTTTGGTGTTGTGGGATACGATATCAGGACAAAATTGATAGCCCGCGGGATGGAATTAAAAGGAAAAACCTGCAGTTCTCTCTAACTTAAAATTTTATCTATGCCCAAACAATTACACGTTTATTTTTCAGGGAATGTTCAGGGGGTTGGATTCCGCTACGCGACAAGGCAAATGGCGAACCAATATCACATTACGGGCTGGGTTAAGAATTTACGGGATGGACGCGTGGAAATGCTCGCGGAAGGTGACCGTCCGGAGGTGGAAGAGTTTTTGAAAGCGCTTTTGCAGGGTATGGATCGTTATATTTCAGATAGTGAAGCGGAGTGGGGTGACGCGCCGCGGCAATTCAGCCTGTTTGAAGTTATTCATTAAGATAACCATGGCAAAAATAAATATTGAAAATCAAATTCGGGAGTTACGGCGGCAGCTGGATGAGCATAATTACAAATATTATGTTTTA
>CAZSVD010000347.1:0-2767 GCA_964610145.1 uncultured bacterium
CTAAATTGAATTCTTAAACTGTAATAATTTTTTCTGCAACATTGCGTGGAACTTCTTTATAACCCTGAGGTTCCATCGTATAAGTCGCGCGTCCCTGCGAAAGAGAACGCGACGCCATCGCGTAACCAAACATTTCACTCAGCGGAACATGGCCGACAATCGACTTCAAGTTACCGCGGTTACCCATTTCCTGAATAACACAACGGCGAGATTGAAGATCGCCGACAATGTCACCCATATATTCATCCGGAACAACTACTTCCACCTTCATAATCGGTTCAAGCAAAATCGGGCTTGCTTTTTTGAACGCATCTTTGAAGGCAAAAATGCCGGCCATTTTAAACGCAATTTCCGAAGAGTCAACATCGTGATAGCTACCGTCCGTAACTGTCGCTTTAACGTCCGTTACAGGATAGCCCGCCAAAACACCGTTCGCACAAGCGTCACGAACACCATCTTCAACCGCAGGAATAAATTCACGGGGAATGCGTCCGCCAACAACTTTATTTACGAACTCAATACCTTTACCGGATTCCAAAGGCTCAATGCTCAAAAAGCAATGACCGTATTGACCGCGTCCACCGGACTGCTTAATAAACTTACCTTCAGCATCCGCTTTACCGGTAATCGTTTCTTTATAAGCAACTTGGGGTTTACCCATGTTGACATCGACGTTATATTCACGCTTCATCACGTCAACTTTAATATCGAGATGCAATTCACCCATTCCGCCGATAAGCGTCTGACCTGTTTCAATGTCACTGCGCACACGGAAAGTTGGGTCTTCGGAAACAAGGCGACCCATTACATCCGACATACGATCACGGTCTGCTTTTGTTTTTGGCTCAATGGACATCCAAACAACCGGCTCAGGAATAAATAAACTTTCTAAAACAATCGGATTATTTTCGTCGCAAATAGTATCTCCGGTTTTAGCTTCTTTGATACCAACAGCAGCAACGATATTACCCGCTCCGGCCTCTTCAATTTCTTCACGCTTATTGGCATGCATCAAAACGAGACGTCCAAGACGTTCTTTTTTACGGGTACGCGGATTATAAATATAGGAACCGCTCTTAAGAGTTCCGGAGTAAATACGAATATAGGTCAACGAACCTACGAACTTATCGCTTGCGATCTTAAACGCGAAGCATGAAAGAGGTTCGTTGTCGCCAACTTTACGAATAATGGTTTTACCTTCATCGGAAGGATCTTTTCCTTCAAGCGGCGGAACGTCGGAAGGCGCTGGTAAATAATAAACAACGGAGTCAAGCAACTGCTGAACACCTTTGTTTTTGAGAGCGGAACCGCAAATGACCGGCTGAACCTTAATATCAATCGTCGCTTTGCGGATTGCCTTACGAAGCTCTTCAACGGTGGGTTCTTTACCTTCAATAAACTTGTTCATCAAGCCGTCATCATGCTCAGAAAATTTTTCAATCATGTAGTCACGAGCTTTTTTTGCGGCAGCTTGATATTCGGCAGGAATAGGCTCGACAGTATATTTTTCGCCTTTGCCTTCTTTTTCAAAAATGTTCGCTTCCATTTTCACAAGATCAATTAAGCCAACAAAATTATCTTCAGCGCCCATCGGAATTTGAATCGGAACCGCATTTGCGCCAAGCTGATCACGCATTTGCTGAACGTTCGGCTCAAAAGTCGCACCGGTACGATCCATTTTATTGATGAAAGCAATACGGGGAACGCGATAACGATCGGCCTGACGCCATACTGTTTCAGATTGTGGCTCAACACCTTCAACGGCACCAAACACAGCAACGCAACCATCCAAAACGCGCATGGAACGTTCAACTTCAATCGTGAAATCTACGTGACCAGGAGTATCAATAATATTCAGACGGCAATCGTTCCAAAAGCATGTCGTCGCAGCGGAAGTAATCGTAATACCGCGCTCTTGTTCTTGAACCATCCAGTCCATAACCGCAGTACCTTCATGAACTTCACCGATTTTATAAGTGCGGCCGGTATAAAAAAGAATACGCTCTGTTGTCGTGGTTTTGCCCGCGTCAATGTGAGCAGCGATTCCAAAATTCCTAATTTTTTCCAGCGGATAATGCTTTTTGTCTTCTGACATTTTATTTTATCTTTATTTTAAAATTAAAAGTTCGGTAAGCTTTCACTTACCGAACAGCTTAAAACTTCTAAACTGTTACCAGCGATAATGCGCAAAAGCGCGGTTTGACTCCGCCATCTTATGCGTATCTTCGCGTTTCTTCACTGACGAACCCGTCTTCTGATAGCTATCTAAAATTTCTTGCGCAAGCTTTTGACTCATCGGCTTACCTTTGCGTGATGACGCATAATCCTGCATCCAACGCAACGCAAGCGCGATACTGCGCGATTCTTCAACATTCACAGGAACCTGATAAGTCGCTCCACCCACACGGCGTGACTTCGTTTCCAAAAATGGTCGGACATTCTCTACTGCCTGACGAAAAACTTCAAGAGGATTTTTACCTGTTTTTTCTTTAACAATATCAAAGGCCTCATAGACAATTGCCTCGGCAGTCGACTTTTTGCCGCATTTCATGACCATATTGATCATTTTTGCAACAATAAGATCACTAAAGCGAGGATCTGGGTCAATTTGACGTTTTGCCGCTGTTCTTCTTCTCATGGTCTTTCCTTATTCCTTATTACTTAGCCGCTGGTTTTGCGTCTTTTTTACCAGCATCTTTAGGTGTTTTCGCCCCATACTTGGAACGTGAAACGGTACGTTTATCAACTCCGGAAGTATCGAGCTTGC
>CAZSVD010000348.1:0-7278 GCA_964610145.1 uncultured bacterium
AAAACATCGCGATAAGCCCCTGTGAAATGTGCCGGATCTTCGGCCATTAAAACAATCCCAAATCCTTTGGGGTCGGAAATGTCTTTATAAATCGCGGATGGAATACGATTTCGCTCGAGCAAATCCTGCACGGGTTTTAAATCTTTAAGCCCTGTAAAAACCTGCAACTGGATGAAGAGACGGCGATTTGATATTTGAGGCACACCGTCAATCGGCGCGCCTTTTTCTTTGATATCAATTTCTTCGGCTTGAGGATGCTCGTGTGACATTAAAGATAAGTCGTATGGCTTTTTTCAAACTCAGAAATAGAGTCGGATTCTTGAAGCGTGGTTCCGATATCATCCAAACCCTTCACAAGACGCTCTTTAATCGCAGAATCAATTTGAAATGAAAATGTCTTTTCTTGCGGTCCATGCAATGTCACTTTTTGTGCGGGCAAATCAATCGTTAATTCCACAACGCCTTTTTTGGCGGCTTCAAAAATCTGATCGACTTCCTGAGATTGCAACTCCACCGTCAGAAGTCCGTTCTTGGAGCAATTATTGCGGAAAATATCCGCAAACGCAGGAACCATCGAATCACCGCTTTTCATGGACGGCGCAATCACAGCCTTAAATCCATATTGAGCCACTGCCCAAACCGCGTGTTCGCGGCTGGAGCCGCAACCAAAGTTATTGCGCGCGACAAGAATGCTTGCGCCTTTTAATTTCGGGTCATTCAAAACAAAGGATGAATTCGGCTTGCCATCCGGCAAATAGCGCCAGTCATTAAACAAACTCTCGCCGAAACCGGTACGCTTGATCGACTTCAAAAACTGTTTGGCGATAATTTGATCGGTATCCACGTTCGCGCGGTCAAGCGGTGCCGCAATGCCGCGAAAGGTTTTAAAAGGTTCCATGTTAGCTCACCTTCACTTTACGAATATCCACAAAATGTCCCGCAACCGCCGCCGCGGCCGCCATCTCAGGGCTCACCAAATGGGTACGTCCGCCCTTTCCCTGACGTCCTTCGAAATTACGGTTCGAGGTTGAAGCACAACGCTCCTCCGGCTGCAAAAAGTCAGGGTTCATGGCAAGACACATACTGCATCCGGATTCACGCCACTGCGCGCCTGCTTCTTTAAAAATCTTATCCAGCCCTTCTGATTCCGCCTGATGCTTAACACGCTGAGAACCGGGAACAATTAAAACCTTCACACCGTTTGCAACTTTATGACCTTTGAAAAATTTTGCCGCCGCGCGTAAATCTTCAATGCGCCCGTTGGTGCAACTTCCAATGAACACGGTGTTAACTTTCACATCCGTCATGGGTGTTCCGGCTTTTAACCCCATGTAATCCAACGCATGCTGAACATCCACCGAAGAATATCCCGGAAAATTTCCCGGCGCGGGAACATTCCCGTTCACATCCATCACCATCCCGGGGCTCGTCCCCCATGTTACCTGCGGAGCAATGGTCGAGGCATCGATAATAATTTCACGGTCATATTTTGCTCCCGGATCAGTCACCAATTTCTTCCATTCGCTCACAGCCTTTTCAAGCGCCGCGCCTTTGGGAGCAAATTGCCTGTCTTTTGCCGAGATGTAATCAAATGTTTTCTGATCGGGCGCAATCAACCCGGCACGCGCGCCGGCTTCAATGCTCATATTGCACATCGTCATGCGTCCTTCCATCGAAAGTTCGCGCACGGCCTCACCGCAATACTCAAGGACATAACCCGTCGCTCCGGCTGTTCCGATGAGTCCGATCATTTTTAAAATCATGTCTTTCGCGGTTACGCCTTGCCCTAATTTACCTTTGAATTCAACGCGAAAATTTTTGGGTTTGGTTGAAAGCAATGTCTGCGTGGCGAGCACATGCTCGACTTCCGAAGTTCCGATTCCCATCGCGAATGTTCCGAAAGCACCATGCGTGGAAGTATGCGAATCACCGCAAACCATGGTTAAGCCGGGAAGCGTAATTCCCAAATCTGGGCCGATGATATGCACAACGCCCTGATCATCTCCGGTGATATCAAAAAGACGCACACCAAAGTCTTTGCAGTTTTGACGCAAAGTTTCAACCTGAGCCTTGGAAATCGGATCTTTGATGTTATAGCGGTCATCGGTCGGAATATTATGATCCATCGTCGCAAAAGTCAGCTCAGGACGGCGAACTTTACGGCCGGATAAACGCAGCCCTTCAAAAGCCTGCGGGCTGGTGACTTCATGCACAAGATGACGGTCAATGTAAATCAGCGAATCGCCGCTCGGCAAAACCTTAACTAAATGCTTTTCCCAAATTTTATCGAATAATGTCTTGCTCATAATCCCTCTGTTTAAGAAGGCGCATTATAAGGCAGGTTTCATTTTTCTAAAATAACAATTTAGACGGATTTATGAAGGGCAAAAGAGCTTTGTTCAAAAAAGCTCAAGCTGATCTTTGTTTTTAGCCGCTATTCGCGGGGCCTTGTCGAAGCCGCTGATTCCGACACCAATAAGCCGAATCGCCTTCTTTCCCGCCAAAGTTTTAGACCTTAAAAGCTCAAAAGCTGTTTCAGAGATTTGAGCCGCGTTGAGAATTGGCTTAGAAAAAGTTTTTGAGCGCGTAATCTGCTCGAAATCAAAATATTTTACTTTTAAAGTTACCGTTGAAGCCTGTTTTCCGCCCTGCAATAAATCATAAAAAATTTCTTCGGCAAATTCATCCAAAGCGTTCTTTAAAAACTTTAAATCCTTTGTGTCTTTCTGAAAGGTGTTTTCAACGCTGATTTGCTTACGCTCGGAATACGGCTCTACTTCCCGTTCATCCTGGCCTTTTGCCCGATCTAAAAGCCAGGAGCCGGAATTTCCAAACAATACCGTTAACTTACGTAATCCCATGCGCTGAATATCTCCGCAGGTTTTAATCCCGGCTTCCAAAAGTTGTTTTTCCGTCTTTGGCCCCACTCCGGGAATTTTTCTCACCGGCAAATCCAGCATTAAAGTTTCAATTTTTTCGGGGCTGATCACTGTCAGCCCGTCCGGTTTTTCTAAATCGGACGCGACTTTCGCCAAAAACATATTCACACTCACGCCCGCGGAAGCGGTGAGCTTGGTCGCGGCTAAAATATGCTGCTTAATCAAACGCGCAATCATCACAGGATCATCGATATGCAATTTGTTTTGCGCAACATCCAAATAAGCTTCATCCAAAGAAACGGACTCCACCAAATCCGTGTAATGATGAAAAATGGAATGAATTGTGTCTGAGGCCGCGGAATACTTTTGAAAGTTAGGGCGGAGAAAAACTCCTTTGGGACAAAGCCGAAATGCCTGCGCGGAAGCCATTGCGGAATGCACGCCGAATTTACGCGCCTCATAAGAACAAGTGCTGACAACTCCGCGGCTTTTCGGATCTCCGCCAATAATGACGGGCAACCCTTTCAATTTGGGGTTATCACGGATCTCGACCGCCGCGAAAAACGCGTCCATATCGATGTGAATAATTTTTCGGGGCCAGTGACTGTGAGTCATAGGTCGGCCGCTTGGCGGTCTGCGCCGCGGCAATCTCTATCAAGAAACTTTGATTTTCACTTTAAGAAATCAGAAAGAAGAACGGATTCCGCCTTGCCTGTCGCGCGATTCTTAACTTCAATTTTACCTTCTTTAAGGCCGCGCTCACCCACGATAATTTGCACAGGCACTCCGATTAAATCCGCGTCTTTAAATTTAACGCCCGCGCGCTCATCACGGTCATCAAATAAAACTTCTTTGCCTTTGGAAACAAGGTGCTTATAAATATCTTCCGCGGCCTTGACAACTTCGGGAACATTTTGATTTAGCGTCAGCACCTCATAATCAAAGGGAGCAATCGCTTCCGGCCATTTGATTCCGTTCTCATCATGATTCTGTTCAATGGCTGATGCCAAAATACGATTCACACCGATTCCATAACAACCCATGATCACGGTTTGCTTTACGCCCTTCTCATCCGAAACCTGACAATTAAGCGCGGCTGAGTAACGCGTCCCCAATTTAAAAATATGCCCAATCTCCATACTCGTCGCAATCTCGAGAGCTCCGCTGCCGTCTGTCGATTGATCGCCCTCTTTCACATTACGCAAATCACCGAACGCGGTCACTTTAAAATCACGATTCAGACAAACATTTTTAAAATGCTTGTCCTTCTGATTCGCGCCCGTCACAAAATCAGCCAGCCCCTGAATATCCCAATCCGCATAGACCGGAATTTCAAGACCCACCGGTCCGGCAAAACCCACAGGGGCCTTTGTCGCCGCCTGAACTTCTTCTGAAGTTGCCTGACGCAGCTCTTTAACGCCCAACATTCCGCGAAACTTCGGTTCATTGAGTTCGCTGTCGCCTGTCACCAATGCGGCGACAGGTTTGCCATCCGCCATATAAATCAAAGTTTTCACCATTTGCGCAGGCTTGAGTTTATAGCGATGCGAAAGCTCTTCGATCGTACGTAAATTGGGTGTATCAAAAACCTCATACGCGGAAGATACCGCAACAGGATTTTTTAATTCGGCATTCGCGCGCTTCGCGACTTCCACGCTCGCAAGATAGCCGCCTCTTGAAAAAGCAATCCGGTCTTCCCCATACGGACAGATCACCATAAATTCCTGACTCATGCTTCCGCCCATCATGCCGGAATCTGCCGTCACAATGCGAAAATCAAGTCCGCAGCGTGAAAAAATACGCGAGTAAGTTTCCGCCATATTTTGATATTCTTTGTCCAAACCTTCGGAATCCAGATGAAAACTATAAGCGTCTTTCATAATGAATTCTTTGGTGCGAATCACACCGAAACGCGGACGCGCCTCATCGCGAAACTTGGTTTGAATTTGATAAAGATTAATCGGAAGGTTGCGAAAAGATTGAATATTATTCGCGACCAGATTTGTAATGACTTCTTCGTGGGTCGGCCCCAAAACAAACTCATGCCCCGCGCGGTTTTTAAACGCGATTTTGTCATCGCCCAGCTTCTCATAACGGCCGGTTTGTTTCCAAAGATCGGCCGGAGTTAAGGCCGGAAGCAATACTTCATTCGCGCCCGCACGATTCATTTCTTCACGGACAATTTTGATAATCTTATTCAAAACGCGGAAGCCCAATGGCAAATACATATATACGCCCGAAGACGATTGACGCACAAGTCCCGCGCGCAAAGCTAATTTATGGCTTGCGGCCTCAGCATCTTTGGGAATATCACGCAAACTCGGAATTAACGTATTGGACCACTTCATAAACTTTCCTTCTTAACTCTTTAGCGATGCAGCAATGATTTAATTTTTGCAAACACAGATAAATTTACCAAGTCATTATAAAAAACAATGACCATCAACCCCATCAAGAGAATAAACCCCGCAGTCGCGGCGCGCTCTTGCACCTTCAGGCTAACCGGTTTTTTAAAAATGGCTTCCCAAATCAAAAAAACAAGATGGCCTCCATCTAACGCCGGGAAAGGCAATAAATTAAACACCGCAAGCCCTGTGCTTAAAATCGCCGCAAGAAAAAGCAATGATGCTATCCCTTGCTTCGCCGCATCGCCGCTCATCTTAACGATACCGACAGGGCCGGAAAGATTTTTAGGCGACATTTGTCCGGTAATGAGATAAAAAATAGCTTTGTGACTTAGCACCGTGTAATTCCATTCAAAAATACCGGCCTTTTTAAAAGCATCTTGCAAACTGAATTGCTCGGTAACCGTTACTGTGCTGTCAGGCACAAACCCAGCCATGCGCTCAGACACGGGCTTACCAAACAAATCATGCCGCTCAATTACTTGGGGCGCGATTTGAATATCATGCCGTTCGACGGTTCCCGCCGCGGTCTTTCGCTCCACATTAAACCGCAGCGCGGCTGAACTTGATGAAACAATACTTTCTTTGATCTCGGAAAAAACTTTAACTTCTTTTCCATCCACGCTCAAAATGCGGTCACCTTTCAACAATCCCGCTGTGGCAGCCGGAGAATCCGCCTTGATTTCACCGATCACATTTGCGGGAACCGTATGCGGCATCGCAAAAAAAGCAAACAACAAAACAAATGCGAGAAAATAATTCATCATCACGCCCGCGCAAACAATAAAAATACGCGAGCTCACGGGTGCGGCCAAATAATCGCCCGGCTGCGGCTTCCCTCCCGCAACTTCAGAGATTTGTTCGCCCGCGGGCTTCACGAATCCGCCCAAAGGCAAAAGACTGACCGTATACAAAGTTTCTTTCCCCTGAATTTTGAAAAGCTCAGGACCAAACCCGATTGAAAATTTTTCGACTTTTACTTTACTGAGACGGCAGGCAAGAAAGTGGCCAAACTCATGAATCGCGATTAACACACCGAATAAAATTAACCCCGGAAGCCAACTGATCATTATAAAATCTCCCGCGCGAATTCACGCGCCCATAAATCTGCCTCAAGAATTTGATTCAGATCCGGCTTTTTAATCAACTTGTGATGCGCCATTGTTTTTTCAATTCGGCTCGGAATATCCAAAAAACCTATTTCTGAATTTAAAAATTTTTCGACCAAAACTTCATTCGCAGCGTTCAAAACCGCCGGCATGGTTCCGCCCATACGGCTGGCTTCATAACCAAGCGCCAAACACGGAAATCTGGAAAAAGACGGTTTCTCAAAAGTCAGCGTGCGAATTTCAGCCAAATTTAAAACCGGCAAATGATTCTCCAGCCGCTCGGGCCAGGTCATGGCATATTGTATCGGTAAACGCATATCCGTCACGCCCAAATGAGCTAAATAGGATCCGTCCACAAATTCGATCATACCATGCACAATGGCTTCAGGATGAATCAACACCTCCACGCGGTCACAACTGACATTAAAAAGATTCGCGGCCTCGATCACTTCCAAGCCTTTATTCATGAGCGTCGCGGAATCAATCGTAATCTTGGGCCCCATTTTCCATTTGGGATGCTTCAGCGCCTGTTCCGGCTTAATCCGAGCAAGTGACCCTTTGGTTTTCCGGAAAGGTCCTCCTGAAGAAGTCAGCGTAAGCTTTGCGATCGTGCCGGCCGGTTTTCCCTCCAGACATTGCCAAACAGCTGAGTGCTCACTGTCAATCGGCAAAACATCCACATTTCTTTTTTGAGCTTCCGTCAAAAGAAGTTTTCCCGCCATGACAAGCGGTTCTTTATTGGCAATCGCAACAGATTTTTTGGCATGGACCGCCGCAAAAATCGGCGCAAGCCCCACGGCTCCAACCATCGCGCAAATTACCTGATCAACCGTTTTAAGCGTACTCACCACGCGCAAACCTTCATCGCCCGTAACCACGCGTATT
>CAZSVD010000349.1:0-4654 GCA_964610145.1 uncultured bacterium
AACGCATCCACGTTGGTCTCACGGACATAAGCATGCGTAAGCGTGTAAGTTCCAAAAAAAGTCGCCTCCTGAACAGGATGAATTTCTATGCCGGTTTCAATTCCCTGCCTGCGGCTTTTCCCGATATTAATATTTTGTCCGAATGGATTTGTCACGGAAACGGCATTCGTGTCATTGACAATCTCATCGCGCATATCGATTAAAAACCAGCTCGCGCGCAAGCGGAAAAGATCTTTGAAGTGATAACGTGTGCCGATTTCATATTGATCACTTTTTTCGGGGCTTAAAGAATCCGGCGGCGTGGAGCCCGCATAAGGATTTACATCACTGAGATTAGGCACGCGAAATCCCTGAGAGTATTGAAAAAAAACATCGGCTGACTGAACCGGATGCAAAGTAAGCCCCGTGGAAACAACGTTCGAATTCCAGCGATCTGAATAATTACTTGATCGCCCCTTTGGATTTAACGTGCGTAAAGTGTAATGATCGTGACGCATCCCAACATTCACATCCGCGTATTTTGTAAGACCTAATTGTTCGTTCCAAAAAAGAGCGGAATTAAAAAAATGCCCGTCCCGGTCAAGCGTTGTGGCCGCAGTCGGAGAAACTTCACCGCCCGGCGCGGAAATACGGGTCGCTAATTCAAAGGTTTTACGAACTTCAAAGCCAACTAACGTATGATTCGCCAACCAATCCCAAGCATCATCATAAGAAAGCTGTCCGGTTAATTCCGGCGACCGCTGCTTTGAAGTAACCAAAGTTGTGCTAGTGCCAAACTGGGTCGCTGTATTCACAAAACCAAGGCTGTTAAAACGCCAATCGCCCATCAAAGCAGCTGTAATCTTATTATCCCAAAATTTTTTATCGCCACCAATCTGGACCATCGTGTTTAAAAAGTCACGATAATCGATGGGTTTATTCGTTTGTTTAGCAGAGGCATCATATTGTGCCCGCGTTAATTCACCCGGATTGGAAACCATATCGGTTGTGTGTTTCACATCAACATAAATTCTTCCGGAATCTTCCGGAAGAACATACGCGGTTTTGAGATCGAAGGAGGTAATGCGGAATTCGGAATTGCCCCTGAATCCCTCTCCGAGATTTCTACCGCCTTTAAAATAATATTCAAATGCACCGCCCAGGGGAGTGAAATGATCCAGAATGGTTCCGCTAATCCCCTGATAAAAATGAATGCCGCGGTGACTTGAAACATCAAAACCGCCGAAAAGGCTCACAGGTTTTTTGCTGGGCTTTCCGGTTGTAATGCTTACGACACCGGCCAACGCATTTGAGCCATAGATCGCGGCGGATGAACCGCGTTCAATTTGAATCCGCTCCAAATCATCCATGGAAACCAGCGGAAACGTCATGATGTTCCCATCAAGCTCGTTGACACGCACGCCATCCACAAGAAAAGTCACCGCGCTTGATTTATTAAATCCGCGCAAACTGAAAGTCGTATCAAGACCATTACCCACATCATCATAAAAAACAGCGCCTTCCTGAGAACTGAGCGCCTCCTGAACAGTCGACTGCTTTTCAGCACGAAGCTCGTCCTTTGAAATCACCGTGATATTGGACGAGGCATGGCTTTGAATTTGTTTTAAAACAGGCAACCGCGCCGCAGAAACATAAATTGTATTTTCTGGGTCTCGAACGGATTTTGCGTTTTCAATTTCCTGATTCGTAACCATGGAAACAAGAGCCGGGACATCCGCTTGCCGGGCCTGAACAGAATGCGAGAATAGAGAAATCGTGAGAAAAAAATAAACGAACCGTTGAATCACAAATCTCCTTCAAGAAGAACGAAGGAGAAATGCCTGGGCAGAACTCACCCGTTCCTCAGTTTGTTGCTCGCAATGAGGAGCGAAAAAAAGAAGCGGGCTTGTATCTGGCTAGCGGGCAGGTACCATTTCTAAAAGTGCCGGGTTTACAAACCTGGCACTTTTAGAAATGGTACCGCCAACGACAGTCGCGGCACGGCGGAGATGATCCTGTATAGAAACCCAGGACGACTCACTTCCAATTCAACCTATGATAAAGCGTTGTTACCAACGCAAAAGTCATCGGACCTGCTTCAAACGGGTAGGATTCTATCAGAGATTAAAGGGAAAGCAACAAGCGTCAGGAAGCAGCAAGCAGCGAATCAATCGCTTTGAGAACTTTATCTGACATCGGATCCGTCATCGGGGCAAAGCGGTCGACAACATTCCCCTTTCGATCAATCAGAAATTTAGAAAAATTCCATTTTATCGAACCTTTTTGAGGGCTCTCTTGAGTTAAATAGCGATAGAGAGGATGTATTTCTTTCCCTTTCACGTCAATTTTTTCAAACAAAGGAAACTTCACTTTAAAACGCAAATCACAGAATTTTTGAATCTCTGCGTTGGTTCCCGGCTCTTGCTTGCCAAAATCATTGGAAGGAAAAGCAAGAATCTCAAATCCCCGCGCGCGATATTTTTCATAAAGACTTTGAAGTGACGCGTATTGCGGCGTAAATCCGCAGCCAGAAGCCGTATTCACAATCAAGAGAACCTTCCCCTGATAATCAGAAAGTTGCTTCGGAGAACCGCTAATCAAATTAGCTTTAAATTCATAAATTGATTTGGCCGTATCAGCCTGAACGGATGAAAATCCGCCGAAAAGAAAACTAAGAAGGGACATTGCAACCACCCACTTTTTACTCATGAGAAATTAGCCCGGAGTGACAACTTCCGCGGGTGCGGAATTATTCGAAACAACATAATTGGGCGATCCCGATTTAATCGGCGGTTTCATCCCGCCCTCAAGACGCTCAAGCATAATTTGATCCACTAAGAGCGTTCCTTTCTTGGGTGTGGTATTAATGTCATCAAAAACTAAAATGAATTCACTTAAAACCGACCAATCCCGAATACCCTTAAAACGCTTCAGCGGAATTTCTATTTTTTGCCACTCATTTGTAATTCCGCTTACAAAATATTCGGCTTGATGAGGGGCCGGGGTTTTTAACTCGACCTTAAGCCGCTTGGTAAATTTCTTGGAAACTCCGCGAACATAAAATGAAAGTGTGTCATAGGGCGTTGCATTCACATTTTCAAGCTTCATCCAAAAACCGTTGTAGGAAGGATTGGGAGAATCCACATCATAATCAAGACGCATTGCAAACCCTTCCAAATCTCCATTCACATCATCGGAAGCATAAGTCATGCGGCAAGATTGCGTATCATCGGCAGGATCTTTGTCCCATTGTCCAAAATCCCCGCCCAAATTATTGGGTTTATCGCCGCTGTTAAAGTCCGCTAAAACAAGCTTGCCTTCGGTGGCCGCCGCTTCCAAAGCAGCCCCTTTATCCGGAACGGCCTTTTCTGATTCTAAGCTTTCATCCCCAGCGTCTACAGAAGCTGCTGTATTTTTTTCTTCATTCGTCAAGACATCCCGCGCTTTAACGGGTTCAGAAGCAGAGGGCTTAACCGGAACCGGGGCAATCGCTTCAGAAGAAGCAGTAGGTTGAGACGCGACAAAAGGCGCCGCGGAAGGCTCTGTCGCGGCTGCTGGTTGTGTTTTAGCCGCAACCTGATCTTGTAAAGCCGCTCCCATAGTATCGGAAGCATCACCCGCATAGACCGACGAAACAGAGGGAAAGAAAAAAACAAATGCAATTAAAACAGCCGTAAACGGACTTTTGGTCATGTCATAATCTCCGAATTTGGATCAACAGGGAGGATTCTAACAAACTTTGTCGTTCACGAGCAAATCAAAGTTCTAACTATTACTGAGTTGCTTTAAGCGTTCCAGAACAGGCGGCGGAAGCAACACCTTTTTAAATACCATCTTGGGAGTCCCATTGCCGGAAGAATCCTGAAAAACAACCGTCCAGCTCCCCCCTTTATTTGAGTCGATAAGCACTGTGACCTGGTTCAGAGCAACCGCGCTTATGGATGGCGGCTTGGCAGAACGGTTTAAAATTAACGCACGCTGATTCGTAACTCCATAAATGACATTCGAAGAAGGATTAAAAGCAAAAATTGCCGACCCCGCTATGCTTCCGACCAAAATCGGCTGAAATTTCGTCAAAAACTGCGGCCAATTTTTGGCCATCCCAAGAAGCCACGCAATCCCGTATGTCGATAAAACAATACAAGTCGCATAAACAAAAACAAGCGCAACGGATTTAAGTGAAAAATCGAATCCCGTAGTCGTGCCGGTCCAAATCAGCTTTTCTCCGGCATTCAAATATTTTTCAAAAAAATCTGCGGTAGAAGGTGTGGGCATAAATCAAAAGTGAAAGTTATCCTTAGAGCTGCTGTGATTAAAAAGAAGCTTCACTTCATTAAGCTTACGCTCAATCGCAAGGAGCATTTGTTTAACCTCATCTTCACTGTACTCATAATTCGACCGATTGGAGCAATTACCTAAAATCTCCAGCTTTTCAATCACGGCATTGGTCCGGCTGGAGGCAAGTCTCTTAAAACGATCATGTCTGCTTTCGGATGTTTCCATAAATCACCTCATCTCTTTCACAAAAGGTAGCCGACTTGCATTTTAAAAACAAGCCCGAAAGAGTTTACCTTTTTTTTAAGTGTTCGCCGCAATACTCCGCACCGTCTGAAAAACGAAAAATCGCCGCAGGATTTGTCTTTTCCGTGACACCACAGACGGAACAAACATGAAA
>CAZSVD010000350.1:0-3508 GCA_964610145.1 uncultured bacterium
GCTCTAGCCAAGCTGAGCTATACCCCGAATATGAAGCGCGAGATTGTAACCTATTCTCAAATGAAGAATCTAGTGATTTGTCTTCAAAAAAACTCAAACACGCCCAACAAATAAAACGGCTTATGGACGCTAAAAAATCGAGCGCTCGCGATGAACACTCAAAGCCATTGCCAAAGCAAAGCACATCAAAACATACGAGGAACCGCCATAGCTCACAAAAGGCAATGTTAGCCCCGCAATCGGCATCCAGCCAAAAGTCATTCCGATATTAATAAAAACCTGCGAAAAAAACAGCGCAACGACGCCGCTCACTAACATCTTTGCTTTGGGATCAGTGGTTTGATCGGAAATTCGGAAAAGCGCGACGAACAGCAGAATATAAAGACACATCACTGCCAAAGAACCGATAAATCCCCACTCTTCTCCCACCACGCTAAAAATAAAATCCGTATGATGTTCGGGGACGAAATTAAGTTGAGTTTGCGTTCCCATTAAAAAACCCTTTCCAAACAATCCGCCGGAACCAACTGCAATCTTCGACTGTAAGGCTGTGTAGCCCGAACCAAGCGGATCAAGGTTAGGATCAATAAAAACGAGCAAACGCTTCTTTTGATAATCTTTTAAAAAATTCCAGGCAACCGGCAACGTCACAAGCGCCGATACAAAAGTAAAAACTAAATACCGGATATGAATTCCCCAAAGAAAAAGCACGGTCAAAAGCATGGGAATAAAAAGCAAAGCACTTCCCAAATCGGGTTGCTTTAAAATAATCAAAAAGGGTATAAAAACAATCGCCAGAGCTCCGGCGATTCCGCGCCACTGGCTTGTCCTGGGGTCATGCATCCCAACATACTTGACCAGCGCGAGCAAAGTAAAGATTTTTGCAAACTCCGAAGGTTGCACGACGATAGGCCCCAAAACAATCCAGCGCTGCGCTCCATAGACCCGCTGCCCGATAAAAATAACCGCGATCAAAAGTAAAATCGAAATCACATAAAACAAATATGATAAGCTTAAAAAAGAACGGTAACCTACGGATGCCGCCATAAAATACACAACCAAACCCGCTGCGATCCAAACACATTGCTTCAGCTCAAAATAGCCGGGCTTATCGTAAGAAGAGCTAAAAATAAATAAAACGCCAAGAACAGAAAGCCCGAGAATGGCAAAAAGCATCGAAAAGTGAATTTTTCTAAATAGCTTAAACAAGATTTTGCTCCTTAGCCGCGACTAGAATTTCTTTTACAATTTTTCCGCTGGTGATTCCGCCGGAGCCTCCGTTTTCAACAAAAACAACCAGTGCCAATTTGGGTTTTTTAAATGGAAGAAACCCTGTCATCCAACTGTGCGGCTGATGCGGAGGGTCTTGCGCGGTCCCCGTTTTTCCGGCAAGTTTGGCAAAATCAACCCGCGCTAATTGCCCTGTCCCATAAGGCGACTGAACAACCTGTAACATCCCGCGGCGCAAAGCTTCCAAATGTTCGCGTTTTACGGGAAGACGCGGCCGGCGCACCGAAGGATCCCTGTCTTTCTGAAACAAATGCGGCTCAACGATTTCGCCGTCTTTGGCAATCATCGCGGTCATTCTTAAAATCTGCAGCGGATTTGCCTGCACATACCCTTGTCCAATTCCCATATTCAGGGTTTCACCTTCATACCATTTGTCATGCATTTTTTGCATTTTCCAATTAGGGTCAGGAATAAGCCCCGCAGTCACTTTGCCGGTTTCCAAGGTGTAAGGCTCGCCATACCCGAACAGCCTTGCATGGTACGCGATTTGATCCGGGCCCACCTTCTTCGCTACATTGTAAAAAAATACATTGCATGAGCGCTCAAGTGCTTCGTACAAATTGATACTTCCGTGGCCGGAATGCCACCAGCACTTCATCGGACGCGCTTTTGCAGATGAAAAAAACTGTCCGCCGCAATAAAACCGACTACCAGGCTGAATCACGCCGGTTTCAAGACCAGTTAACCCAGTCATGAGTTTAAAAATTGACCCCGGCGGATAAGCGGAACTCATCGCGCGGTCAAGCAACGGTGAATGTTCTCCTCCCAAAATTTGGGCGCGCTCTTCGCTTCGGTCGGGACTCACAAAGACATTCGGGTCATAAGCGGGTGTGCTGGCCAGGGCAAGCAACCCTTCTGTTTCAAGATCAATCACAGCAACAATCGCATTCTTCCCTTCAATGAGCTGCATGATCCTTTTTTGAAACTCAAGATCAATCGTCAAATGCAAATCTTTTCCGGGCTCCGGATTTCGTTCTGAAATTACTTTCACCAGACGTCCCGCGGCATTGACCTGAATCGTTTTCCCGCCGCGCCAGCCGCGCAAATCTTCATCATATGTCCGCTCCAAACCCGCACGCCCCACCATCGAAGTCATTCCAAAACGGCTACGATCTGATTTTTCATACTCGCTGGAATTAATTTTTCCGATATATCCGATCAAATGCGATCCCGTTTTTCCGTATGGATAATAGCGAATTCCCGAAACACGCACGGAAACACCGGGAAGTTCCGGACGATGCTCCTCAATTTTATAGGCTAATTCGCGGGAAACATCTTCGGCTATCACAGCGGGCGCGAAATTATATTCCCGCTTCTCAGCCAGACGCTTACGAACTTCCAGCGGAGTCATTCCCAAAAGCCGCGCAAGCTTGGCAAAAGTGGTAGAACGAACATCTTCGGGAATCGCGACAACATCAAAGGACGGCCGGTTCGCTGCGAGCAAACGCCCTTTCGAGTCAAAAACACGCCCACGCGGAGCTTCAAGCGGAATGAGACGGATATAGTTTCTCTCGCTCATTTGGGCAAACTCAGGTCCACGGACTACCTGAGTGTAAAACAACCCGCCCGTCAAAAGCGCGATAAACCCTAAAATAGTTCCTTGAAAAAACTGTTGTCGCGTAATCACGCGCGGTGCCCGCCTGAATAGAAATTAGAAAAGCTCATATTGCTTTAACTCAGAGTGCGTTTGAAAAAGAAAGTCCGCAATCTGATAAAAAAGCGGCAAAAACAAAGCTGTATAAATCGAACTAAAAAAAATAATCCGCAAAGAATTTGCCGAAAAGATCACTGCCTTTCCCAATACGGAATCCAAAAACATTTCCCCCGCCAGCACCAGAAAACAAAAAATCACCGCCAGCAAAAAATAAATCCCCGGAAATTCGCGTTCGATTTTGTGCGCCACCGCATCAAAAATAAACCCGCCGCAAACCAGGGCAAGCATCTCTAACCCCAAAACACCCCCGCCTAAAATATCGCGCGCTAATCCCAAAAAAGCGGCCAAAGGTAATATGCGGCGCGAATCCCAGTGAAAGGCGGCATAGGCAATTAGTAAAAAGGAAAAAATAGGCCGGGCACCGTAAATTTCAAGAACGGGAGCGAAACAAACATCTAAAATCAGCAAAAAAATGCTGAGTATAATTATTTTGATGCGGAGGGTTCTAAGCACAACATTTCCTCGACTTTAGAAAACCGCACCGCGGGCCGAACTGTCGCGGAC
>CAZSVD010000351.1:0-10226 GCA_964610145.1 uncultured bacterium
CATGTCCTTTCGCAGGGCGAAACTGTTTGGCGCATCAGCAAAATGTACGATGTTCCGATGGAAACAATCATCCAGATGAATCATATCCAGGATGTCAGCAATGTTTCCAAGGGAACCACGCTGATTCTGCCCGAAACGCATCCTCCGATGCCTTCTTTTTCTTTTGATCAGGTCCCGCTTTACCGCAGCAATAAATGGAAATATATCATCGTTCATCACACTGCTTCGGATATCGGAGATATGATGACGATTGACCGTTTTCATAAATCCCGCGGCTATCACAGTCTCGGCTATCATTTTCTCATCGGAAACGGCTCACGCAACAATCAGCGTTTAGGTTTAATTGAACCGGGTCCGCGCTGGTATAACCAGGAAGACGGCGCGCATACTAAGGCGAGCAATATGAATCCGGTTGCTATCGGCTGTTCTATTGTCGGGAATTACAGTAAAAACTACGTTTCGAACGATCAGCTGCAGGCTCTTGTTTTTCTCGTCCGCAAACTGCGTTCGGCCTACAACATCCCGCATAATCATGTTATGCCGCATGGCGGTGTTCCGGGAGCGCAAACCGAATGTCCCGGCCGTCTTTTCCCTTGGGCGCATTTTTCCGCCGCAATCGCCTGATTTCGATCCTCTCAATATTTTTTTGCCTATTGTTTGAGTAAGACTGTTAACTCATAAATAGATTGTAGGGCAAAATCAGTTTCAAAGGTTTTAGATGCGAGGCACACGCAAACGCCTGCGGAGGCGTATGGAGAAATACGCCGCACAAAGAAGTGCAGCGTGTAACGAAGCAGATAAGCCTTTGAGATTGATTTAGAGCAGGTCAGCGAGTTCGTAGATAAGTTTTTCGGAATCTTCCCAGCCCAAGCAGGCGTCCGTAATGGATTTTCCGAATACGCCGCCGCCAATTTTTTGAGTGCCCTCGACAAGATAGCTTTCAAGCATGATGCCTTTGACGCTTTTTTTCAGCAGGTCGGAAAAATTACGGTTAACCAAAATTTCTTTGGCGATACGCGGTTGTTCTTCAAATTTTTTTCCGGAATTGGCATGACTTGCATCCACAATGATGGTGGGATGGCTCAGCTTCTTTTCCATGTAGTATTCCATGGTATTGATGAGATCTTCATAATGATAATTGGGGATATTTCCGATCAAAGGATTCGACGCGCCGCGTAAAATCGCGTGAGCCAAAGGATTTCCTGTGGTTTCGACTTCCCAGCCGCTATAAATAAAAACATGCGGCTGCTGCGCGGCATAAATTCCGTTGAGCATGACGGAAAGATCACCGCTGGTGGGGTTTTTAAGTCCAACCGGAATGTCCATGCCGCTGGCGGTTAAACGATGCTGCTGGTTTTCAACCGAACGCGCTCCGATCGCAACATATCCCAGCAAATCAGAAAGAAAGGGGGAGTTGCCCGGATAAAGCATTTCATCGGCAGCCGGTAAACCCGATTCTTTGAGCGCGCGAATATGCATATGACGGATTGCTTTGATACCCGCAATAATATTGGGTGGTTCATTCGGATCAGGCTGATGTGCCATGCCTTTGTATCCGACGCCTGTTGTGCGTGGCTTGTTGGTGTACATGCGCGGAATCAAAAGAATCTTGTCTTGGACTTTCTCCTGCACTTTGCGCAAACGGGAAACGTACTCACATACCGCATCGGCGTTATCGGCTGAACATGGACCGATAATCAAAATAAATTTATCGCTTTTACCTTCAAAAACTTCGCGAATTTCTTTGTCGCGTTTAGCTTTGACCTGCGCCAAATCTTTGGATAAGGGAATTTCCGACAGAACTTCAGCTGTGGTTGGAATCCGATTTTTGAATGTAAAAGCCATTTGTCTAACCTCTTTGATTTAAAGGAGTGCTAGTATATACAAATTCCTAAATACGCAGAAGTTTTTTTATAAGGTTCAAAGTCATGATATCAAGCCTTAGAGTGAAGGTGATTTTCAAAAAAGCCGCTTTTACGGCGCTATTTCTTTCTCTGTCATTCTCCCTGCAGGCCGCGGAGTTACCCCGTTACAAAGCTTCCCCGCTAAGGCCCACAACACTGCATGTCGGGGAAAGGTTTCTTTATGAGATTTCATATTTTGGAATGGTGGTCGGAGAAGCTGAAACATTAGTCAAAGAGTTAGTGGAACTCAACGGACGCAAGGCTTATCACATAGAAGTTCATGTTCGTTCACGTTCGGTGATTGACTATCTTTATCGGGTGCGTGACACGCATCATTCGTATGTGGATGCCGAAAAATTTTGCTCATTACGCTATGAAAAAGATTTGAGTGAAGGACGTTACAAAGTTCACGAAGTGATGACCTATAACCAGGAAAAACATGAGGCCGAATATCATTCGCTCACGAATGGATCCAAAAAAATTATGTTTATTCCTAAAAATGTGCAGGATCAGGTTTCTGCCGGATTTTGGTTCCGAATGCAGGAGGTAAAGCCCCGCGGTAAAGTGATTATTCCCGTGAATGCCGATGAAAAAAATTGGGATTTGGAAGTTGAAGCCGGCGACATTGAAAAAATAACGATACCGGGAATCGGTGAATTTGAAGCGGTGAAGTTGATTCCGCATCTGATGTTTCAGGGGCTTTTTGTTCGAAGAGGAAAGCTGGAAGGATGGATGGGATTAGATTCAGGTAAAATTCCTTTAATGATGAAAGTAAAAATTCCAGTCCTTGGTTCAGTTTCCGCTAAATTAGTCGAATATACACCTGGGATGGTCAAAAAATAGCTGTCTGTATAGAGCGTTTTTTATCTATCTAGCTATTGTAATGTCGCAATTGCTATATTATACTAATAGCAGATCATTCTATTAATAACTAACTGAACCAAGGAGAACAGCCATGTTTACTAAACTACAAAAAGGCCAAAAGGGTTTTACCCTTGTGGAAATTATGATTGTGGTTGCCATTATCGGACTTTTGGCAGCTATTGCGATTCCAAACTTGCTCCGTGCACGTCTGAATGCGAACGAAGGCGCTGTGAAAGCTGATTTGCGCACTTTCAGTTCAGCCGCTGAAAGCTATCGTGCTGCTCAGGCATCACCAGCTTATGCATCTGCATTGACTGTGATGACCAGTGCATCACCAGCGTACGTTGATTCTTCGTTCACAGCGACAAAGCATGGATATTCTTTTACGTACGCTGGAACAACGAATACGTACAGCATGTATGCATCACCTGCAACTCCCGGAACAACCGGTAATAACTATTATTGCGTTGATCACACAGGCGTGTTGGTTGTCTCAACGTCTGCGTTGACAGCAACAAGCACAACTTGCGGTGGTGGTACGGCAATCGCGTAATTTCGAATTTCAAATTACAAAAGCCCGGTGCGGTTTACCGCATCGGGCTTTTTTTATTTCTGCTATGCCTTCGTCGTGATGATGCTTTTTGTTGGTTCGAGTAAAGATGTTGTTTTTATGAGATTTTATTAAGTTGAGCGGTGTTTCCGCTATTGAAAAACTCTAACCGTGATATTAGTCTAATAGTAGATCATTTAAGTGATAAATTAATAAATGAGGAGATTATAGTTATGTTTACCAAACTACAGAAAGGCCAGAAGGGTTTTACCCTTGTGGAAATTATGATTGTGGTCGCTATTATCGGACTTTTGGCGGCTATCGCGATTCCGAATTTGCTTCGCGCTCGTTTGAATGCGAACGAAGGTGCGGTTAAGGCGGATTTACGCACTGTCAGCTCTGCGGCAGAAAGCTATCGTGCTGCACAGTCCACGCCTGCGTATGCATCCGCATTGACGGTGATGACGTCTTCTTCACCGGCATACTTGGATTCTTCGTTCACCGCGACAAAGCACGGCTATGATTTTACTTATGCCGGAACGACGAACACCTACAGTATGTACGCTTCACCGGCAACTCCCGGAACAACCGGTAATAACTATTACTGCGTTGACCACACAGGTGTGTTGGTTGTTTCAACCTCTGCGTTGACAGCAACAGACTCTACTTGCGGTGGCGGTACGGCGATTGCGTAATTAAGTTACGAGAGTATTTTGAGGCCCGGTGCGGTTTTCCGCACCGGGCTTTCTTTTTTTTGCAGAGTTAATTTTTTTAGAGAATAAATGGACTTTAATACCGTTTGGGTTAAAGCAATCGTTAAACCATGGTTTTTATTCTAAATTAGCTTTAAATAAGCCGTTTAGACCTATTCCTTTGATTGCCGATTTAGGCAAGCGATGATAACATACACCTTTTTATTGGAGAGTGTGTATGAAGTCCAAACAGCTTCAGCTTTCGGCCTCCGAAAAGCGTCAGCTTTTGCAAATCATTGATGGTTTTTCGCATGCCCGTATTTTGGGTATCGGGGATTTTATTCTCGATAAATTCGTGTGGGGTAGTGTCAGCCGAATTTCTCCCGAAGCCCCTGTTCCGGTTGTCAACGTGAAGCGAGAGTCTTATATGCCCGGAGGTTCTTTGAATGTAGCGAACAATATCTGCACACTCGGGGCCAAGATTTATCCTTGCGGTGTGGTGGGGCGTGATATTGAAGGCCGGTTGCTTGTGAAAAGAATGCGTCAGGAAGGCATTGAGACCGGCGGTGTGGTGGTTGACTCGAAGCGGCCGACCTCGATTAAAACTCGCATTATCGCGCACTCTCAGCAAGTGGTTCGCTATGACCGAGAAAGCACCGAGAATATTTCGCCGGCGGATTTAAAGAAAATTCTTCAATTTGTTGAAAAGAAAGTCGCGGATGTGAATGTGGTGATTATTGAAGATTACGGCAAGGGCATGATTCAGCCCCATTTTTTAACGCAGGTCATTCGTTTGGCGAAGCGCTTTAAGAAACCCGTTCTGGTTGATCCAAAGGAAAAACATTTTTCTTTTTACAAAGGCGCGACGGGAATGACACCTAATCGCAAAGAAGCTTATGCCGGATATGAAAGTTTATTCGGAGTTCAAAACAAAGTTCCTTCACTCGAAGAAGTGGGTTGGGGACTCATCAAAAAATTGCAGCTTGAATTTATCATGATTACTCTGGGTGAAGATGGCATGGCGCTTTTTCAAAAAGGCAAAAAATCGGTGGTTTCGATTCCGACAACCGCGCAAGAAGTTTTTGATGTTTCCGGTGCGGGCGATACGGTGATCGCGACTTTGGCGCTTGCGATGGCGACACGCGCGCCGATGCCTCAAGCCGCCATGATTTCAAATCTCGCGGCCGGCATTGTGGTGGGCAAGCTGGGAACAGCGACGACAACTGCCGAAGAATTGCGCGCGCGAGTAAAGGAAATTTAAGATGAAGGCTGTGGGAATTATCCCGGCCCGTCTTGGCTCGACAAGGCTTCCGAATAAGGTGCTGCTTTCGATCGCGGGCAAGCCCATGATTCAGCATGTTTGGGAGCAGGCAAAAAAGATTCGTGGATTAGATGGCATTTGGATTGCGTGTGATGATGCAAAGATTGCGGATGTGGTGACTCAATTCGGCGGACAAGCAATTTTAACGCGCGTTGATCATCCAAATGGAACTTCTCGTATTGCGGAGGCTGTAGAGAAAATTGGTGCGGATATTGTAATCAATATTCAGGGAGATCAGCCTCTTTTAGACGCACTGGCGATCGAAAAGCTTGCGGATGCTTTCAAGAGGTCCGCGGGTTTAAAAATGGCGACATTAGCAATCCGGTCCAAGAATACGGAGGAATATCGCAATCCGAACTTTGTGAAGTTGGTTTGTGACGAAAGCGGTAAAGCGCTTTATTTTTCGCGTTCGCCGCTGCCTTTTTGGCGCGATACGGATGAAACGCCCGAATTTTGGAAGCATATCGGCGTGTATGGTTACACACGTAACTTTTTGAAAGAATTTGTGAGTTGGCCCGCAACGCGCTTAGAGCAGCTTGAGAAGCTTGAGCAACTGCGCGTTCTGGAGCGCGGAGTTGCAATTCAGGTTGTGGAAACGAAACAAGATTTTGTCAGTGTGGATACGGCTGAAGATTTAAAAGCAGCTGAAAGGCTGTTAACGAAGTAACGGCCGGTTGAGAGATAACTCAAAGGCAAAAAGAAACAGAATGAAAAAAACAAAACATATTTTTATTACAGGCGGCGTGGTCTCATCTCTAGGGAAGGGAATCGCGGGAGCTTCGATTGCGCGTATTTTGGAAGCCAAGGGGCTCAAAGTCGCGATGCAGAAACTTGATCCCTATATCAACGTGGATCCGGGAACGATGAGTCCCTTTCAGCATGGTGAGGTTTTCGTAACCGAAGACGGCGCGGAAACGGATTTGGATCTTGGACACTATGAGCGTTTTACTAGCAGCAAAATTTCGCGTTTGAGTAATGTGACGACCGGACAAATTTATTATGAGGTGATTAGTAAAGAGCGCCGCGGGGATTATTTGGGGGCGACCGTGCAAGTTGTGCCTCATATCACGGATGCCATTAAAAAACGAATACACGATGTCGCGAAAAGCGGAAACTTTGATGTGGTTGTTACCGAAATCGGCGGAACCGCGGGTGACATTGAGTCGTTGCCGTTTTTAGAAGCCGCGCGTCAATTTCGTCATGATGTCGGAAATGACAATGTTCTTTTCGTGCATTTGACTTTAGTTCCGTTTATTAAAGCCGCCGGCGAACTCAAAACAAAACCAACGCAGCACAGTGTCGGAACTTTGCGTCAAATCGGTATTCAGCCTGACGTTCTGATTTGCCGAACGGAACAGCCGCTTGAAGAAGATTTGAAAAAGAAAATCGCGCTTTTTTGTGACGTGGATGAAGACGCGGTGATTGAAGCGGCGGATGTCCCGACTATTTACGCGGTTCCTCTCAAAATGAAAGAGGAAAAAATTGACCGTGTTATTTGCCGTAAATTAAAGCTGCCTTACAAAGAGAGTAACCTTCGGGACTGGAAAAAGAACGTCGTCGACCGCTCTTTAAATCCGAAATATACGGTGAAGGTCGCCGTGGTTGGAAAATATATCAACCTCCAGGATGCCTACAAGTCCATTTATGAATCTTTACAGCATGGCGGAATCGCCAATGATACGGCCGTGATGGTTTGTAAAATTAATTCCGAAGATATCACAAAAAAGAACGTCGATGTTTTGCTTCAGGGAATGGCAGGTGTGCTTGTGCCGGGCGGTTTTGGATCGCGCGGAATTGAAGGAAAGCTGGAAGTCATTCAATATGCCCGTGAGAACAAAGTTCCGTTTTTTGGAATTTGTCTCGGCATGCAATGCGCGTGCATTGAATTCGCGCGCAATGTGCTCGGTTGGAAGGATGCGAACTCAACTGAAATGAACAAAAAAACTCGCTATCCGGTTATTTCACTTCTCGAAGAGCAGCAAAAGGTAAAAACCTTGGGTGGCACGATGCGTTTGGGAGCTTTTCCCTGCAAAATTAAAAAAGGAACGCGCGCGCACGCAGCTTATCATAAAGATTTGATTTCAGAGCGTCACCGTCACCGCTATGAATTTAACAATCGTTATCGCCGTGATTTTGAGAAGAAGGGTTTGATTTTTCCGGGGCTTTCTCCGAACGGAAGTTTGGTGGAAATGATTGAGCTTAAAAATCATCCCTGGTTTGTGGCGGGGCAATTTCATCCGGAGTTTCAATCTAAGCCGGACCGGGCGCATCCGCTTTTCCGGGAATTTATTCGCCATGCGTTAGTGTTTCAAAAAACGGGTCTCGATAAGGCTTAGGCCGCCTGTTTTAAAGCGAGGTTATTTTGTCATTGCGTCATAAAGTACAAATCGGCAACGTTGTTTTTGGAGATGAAAAGCAATTTGTTTTAATTGGCGGTCCATGTGTGATCGAAAGCGAAGCTTCGACTTTGCGGCATGCCGAGCAAATTAGCCGTATTGCGTCTGATCTTAAAATTCCGTATGTGTTTAAATCCAGTTATGACAAGGCCAACCGCTCTTCGATTAAATCCTTTCGCGGGCCGGGAATCAAAGAAGGTTTGAGAATTTTAGCGAAGGTCAAAAAAGATTTGGGGCTGCCGGTGCTTAGTGATATTCACGAGTCAACTCAGGTAAAGCCTGCCGCGGAAGTTCTTGATATTTTGCAAATTCCGGCTTTTCTTTGCCGGCAAACGGATCTTTTGGCGGAGGCCGCCGCTTCCGGAAAAATTGTAAATGTTAAGAAAGGGCAGTTTCTTTCGCCCTGGGATGCGGAAAATATCGTAAAGAAACTTGAAGAAGCCGGAACCCAAAAAATTCTTTTAACCGATCGTGGGACATCATTTGGATATAACAATTTAGTCAGTGATTTTCGCTCGATTCCGGTCATGCGTTCATTCGGATATCCCGTGGTGTATGACGTGACTCATTCGGTTCAATTGCCGGGTGGGAAGGGTTCGGTTTCAAGCGGTATGTCCCAGTTTATTCCGACACTTTCCCGCTGCGGTATTTCTGCGGGAGCAGACGCGATTTTTATGGAAATTCATGAGAATCCGGCAGAGGCTCTTTCGGACGGACCGAATGCGATGGCGCTTTCGAAGCTGCGCGCGAACCTTGAAGTTCTTTGTGAGTTAAAAAAAGTAATCTCTAAAGTGGACACTTCGATTTAATGAAACCCGCTCAAGTTAAAAAATTCGCGCTTGAAATTTTGGATATTGAAGCCGCGGCTATCCGTAATTTACGCAAGAGAATCGGTGCGGAGTTTCAAAAGGCCGTCCAAATTATTTCGTCCTGCAAGGGCCGTATTATTTTAACCGGCATGGGGAAGCCCGGATTTATCGCGCGAAAAATCGCGGCGACGATGTCATCCACCGGAACGCCCAGTTTTTATGTTCATCCTGCCGAAGCCGTGCACGGTGATTTGGGAATGATCACAACTCAGGATGTTGTGATTGCGATTTCACAAAGCGGTGAATCTATGGAAGTTGTAAATTTGCTTCCGGTGCTGAAAAAGTTTGGCGTGCCGTTGATCGCGATGACGAGCCGCGCACAGTCGACACTTGCCAAGAACGCTACCGTAATTTTGGATTTGGGCGTGACCAAAGAAGCCTGCCCTTTGAATCTTGCGCCTTCAGCCTCAACGACGGCATCTTTAGCTCTCGGAGATGCTTTGGCTTTATGCCTTTCTAAGAAAAAGAAATTTCGCTCGGAAGATTTTGCTGTTTTTCATCCCGGAGGAAATCTGGGGCGCCGCCTGATGCGTGTGAAGGAAATTATGCGAACCGGGAGCAAAAACCCTACTGTTAAAGCGGGATCTTCGGTTGAAAAGGCACTTCTTAAAATTACCTCGGCAAGAGCGGGAAGTTGTACAATAGTCGATTCAGCAGGTCGACTGGTGGGTATTTTTACCGACGGTGATTTGCGCCGGCATTTGAAGGGCGGCGGACGCGATATTTTGAAAGTTGCGGTGGAAAAGCTGGGAACGATGAATCCTAAGTTTATTCATCAAGATCGGTTAGTGGCAGAAGCTTATCACACGCTGAAAACCGTTCGCATTGATGAGTTGCCCGTGGTGGATGATCGCGGGCGCGTTGTCGGACTTTTGGACGTTCAGGATATTTTGAGCGCGGGAGTTTGATCGGTTCTTCTGAACGCTTAGAAATTATTAAGGTGAGGGTTTAGTTCAATGCTACGACGTATGATTGTGATCGCGCTGCTTTGTTTGGCAGCGTACATTCTTTGGATTCAGTTCCAAGTGCTTTCCCAAAAGGGGATTTTTAAATCCACAAAAGCAACCGCTCAAAAACAAGAAACTCAGAAGGTTTATTTCTTTTCATTCGCTAAATACAATCCTGCCGGCGGAAAAGAAATTGAGATTGAAGGCGATTCAGCCAATATTCTCGCGGATACGGTGGATTTGTTGAATGTGGTTGCTAAGGCTTATGCCGACGAAACGCCGGTCACCATCACCGCGGATAAAGGCAAATACGAGAAAAAAACGAACATGGTTCATATCGAGCAGAATGTTGTGGCGACCACTCAAGATGGAACCCGCATGACAACGCAAGAGCTCGACATATACCCTGAAAAACATGTTTTGCAAAATGATGTTCAAACCATAGTCCGTAAAAATAATATTAATGTGGATGGTATCGGAGCTCATGGAGATACGAATTTAAAGCGCGTTAAGTTCAAAAAAAAATGTGACCGTGATTGTTCAGCCTGACAAAGGTTCTTCGGAAGAGCCCACGGTGATTACCTGCGACGGCCCTCTTGAAATCGACTATAACAAGAACATTGCTTATTTTAAGGATAATGTTATCGCGAAAGACCGGCGCGGAACGCTTTATGCTGACACCA
>CAZSVD010000352.1:0-2308 GCA_964610145.1 uncultured bacterium
CGCTCCGAAGCGCGTGCGGATGTGACCGAGCCGATCAGTAAAAGTGCTTTTTCGACAGGTTTAACTCGACGTGAATTTTTGAGTACAGCGAGTTTGATTGGGTGGGGTTTCGCCTTGAGCGGTGTCAGTGTTTGGGCTGCACCCAGTGACCATTGGTTTGGTAATTCAACGCCTGAAAATCTTGCTTATACCAGTGAGCAATTGGTTTCGCTTCCGGATGGACGTGCCTTTTGGCTTTTTGTTGCTGCTCAAAATCTTCAAATTGAAACATCCGTTGATTTGCAAAATTGGAATACGGAATCAGGAGTGCTAGCAACAGGAAATGCTGCGGTTATTGAGTTGCCGCGCAACGCGCAAGGGAAAGCCGGTTTTGGACGTGTTAAGAAATCTGCAACCAACTTGCGCAGTTTGGCTGCGTTAAAAGCGGTTGATACGCAAAGTTTGCCATCAGCCGTTCAACAGGTTTTAAAACAAAGTGCATTTGCCGGAAAACAGCTGATGGTGGTTCAGCGCTCAGAGTCTCGCGGATTTAGTCCCAAGGATGCGCTTATTGGCGTGGGAATCGCAGCAGCTATTACGGCAGTTAGCTTTTGGGCTGCGCCGGTTTTGGGCATCGCGATTGTTTGGCCGGGGACTGCTTTCGGAATTGCCGCCGGAATTTCTTATTACTTTTCCCAGGTTAAGCCGCACAATTGGGGACGCGTTATTGTGAGTACATGGTTGGCGGCTCTTATCGTGCTTGGTTATAAAAATGGTGCAGATCTGACTGCTCAAAAAGAAGAGTCTGCATCCACTCCTTCGGCGCAGGTTCAGGTGGAAACAGGTTTAAGTAGTGCTCGTTCTGAAGCCCGAGTTACGGGAAAACTTTTTAACCCTACGGTTGATTTGGCAAAATTAATTGAAATGACTGCGGGTCAAGACAATAGTGCCCGTGTTGCTGAACTTCTCGATCAAGCAGAAGCGGCAGGGCAAGACTTATGGATTCGTTTGCCTCTTCGCGGTTTGGATGGCCCGGGCTCCAGTTTAGATTTGCCTCGTTTCCAAATTCTTTTGACTAAGAAAGGCGCTAAAGACTTAAGCGAAGTGACTTCAACACCGACTCTGGCAAGTGATTTTTATGTTACGGTCAAGGTGTCACGCGCTTCAAATCCGAACGCGGTTGAATATGTCGCTCCAGATTATGGTATTCCCGCGAGCAATCCGCATGTTGTCGTTGGTGATGTTCAGCTTGATGGTAAACAACAAACCTCGCAGAAAAACGGCCCCCAATATATTTTTAGTAATCTTTTCAAAGTGCGCGGTGTAAAAATTGAACTTGAAGAAATGCCTGTGATGGCGATGGCCGGTGGTATGGAAAGTTCAAACGCTTTTAATATGGCTGTTCTCGCGGCGGCAAGTATGTTGTCGGGCGTTAATCTCAGCTGGGCGGATATCTTTCAAGTCGCGGTTCAGCTCGAAAACACCACTTTCGGCGGATTAACCGGCGGACAAGGTCATTTAGCTATTCATGGTGGTGCAAGACTCAACGTGTGGACTTCCGGAATTCAAAATGAAGCCGGTGAGCTGATTAATTCTTACGGTGCTTTTTCTGTGCCCTTTTTGGATGAAGAGGGAATTCAATTTGTTGAAAAGCGCATGGCGCTTGTTCAGGCAGGTAAGAAGTATAAAGACGGTAAAGCAGTTGTGAACCGTACGGCCGCATTGATTAATTTTATGTGGACGGATCTTTTGGAAGACAAAGATCCGGTGGGTGTTTTCTTGCACTCTCAGAAATTGGCTCTCGCACAACGTTATGTGGAAGCTCTCTCCAAAAAAGATATGGCAACGGTTATTGAGACCGTGAACGCATATGTGGATATTCGTGACGCGCTGCAACGTCGTTGGTTGACACTCGCAATGTATCCTGATCAGGCTGTTGAAAATACTCGCAAAGCTATCACAGATTTAAAAATGACTGACACCACAATTGATGAGGGTTTGGTTAATAAGAACGCTCAGGCTTACGCGAAGTTTATGGCAGGGGATGAAGTACTTCAGCAATATAAAGCGAAGTTCGGTGATCGCTTAAATGAAATTAGTTTGTACACGCAAAGTTTGGATCCCGAAAGTCAGGAAGACGGACGTCGTTTGATTGATGCCGCGCGTAAAAAAGGTATCGCGATTATGCCGCTGGGTGCCGGTGGACCGAGCGCGAATATGATTGCAATTGCGCAAAACGAAGGTGATCTTGAAGCTTTTTTCAGAGAATACAATTTGCCGCTGTTTGACGAACAAGACGCGCGTCATATTGTCCGAGGCGAAAAAGCCG
>CAZSVD010000353.1:0-1590 GCA_964610145.1 uncultured bacterium
TGGATCAAAAAGAAATTTGTGTTTCCTCGGGTTCTGCCTGCATGAGCGGAGCGGGAAGTCCATCGCATGTGATTAAAGCAATGGGTTTTTCCGATGAACACGCGCGCTCAACATTGCGGTTCAGCTTTGGGCGTTTTACCCAATCGGAAGAAATTAATGTTTTAATTTCAGAATTGAAGAGCGCGATTGAGCATATTCGTAATCAAGATTAGGGTTTATTTTTAATTTCGGAGATTTTATGGATCAGCAAAGTGTTTTAAAAATATTGCAAACGATCGCGGATCCGCTCAGCGGAAAAAATTTAGTCGTTGCGGGCATGGTGCGTGAAGTCGAAGCGGATGGCAGCGACGTTTTTGTGCATTTGCAATCAAGCTCAACCGATGAAGCCATGCTTCAAAGATTGAAAGCTTTGATTGAAGGCGAAATTAAGAAAAAAGGTGCCGCAACCGCACAGGTTCAAATTTCTCAGGGGAAACCTTCAGTGCCGCAAACCGATGGAACCCCTGATTCTGAATCGATTCAGCACATTATCACGGTTGGCGCGGGTAAGGGCGGCGTGGGTAAATCAACGGTTTCAGTAAATCTCGCGCTTGCTTTGAGCGCGAAAGGTTTTAAAGTCGGCATCATGGACGGCGATATTTACGGACCTAATTTGCCACTGATGCTCGGGATTCCTGATGGAACCAAGCCGCAGGTTTCTCCGAATAATAAACTGATTCCGATTGAAGCACATGGTCTCAAAGTGATTTCGATCGGATTGCTCGTATCAAAAGATCAGCCGATGGTTTGGCGCGGTCCCATGCTTCATAGCGCGGTGCAGCAATTCCTTCAAAAAGTAGAATGGGGGAAGTTGGACTTTTTGGTGGTGGATTTACCGCCGGGAACAGGGGATATTCAGCTTTCACTGGTGCAATCGACTAAAATTTCCGGTGCGGTAGTCGTTTCGACGCCGCAAGAAGTCGCGCTTGAGGATGTTCGAAAAGCAGTGGTAATGTTTAATCACCTGAAAGTTCCGGTGCTTGGAATGGTTGAAAATATGGCGGGCGATATTTTTGGACGGGGTGGCGCTGAAAAAGCCGCGCAAAAATTAAACATTCCTTTTCTCGGAACCGTTGAGCTTGCCGCGCCGATTCGGGTCGCGGGAGATTCCGGTAAACCCATTATTTTGGCAGAGCCAGCGGGACAAGCGGCAAAACAGTTCCACGCTATTGCCGAAAAGATTTCATCGGCGATTTGCGCCGTGCGTTAATTCTGAGCCAATTCGTCAGTCGGTAAATTTTGCGGTTGTTTGATTCGAAGGCCTTCGGGTAATAATCCAATTTTGACGAGGGGACTTTTTGCGGTTGCAGGCTGTCCTCTTTCCTCGCGCATATCGCCATTATCATCAATCATAAAGTGTTTTGTTCTTGAGCTTCCGTTGACCGGATCGGCAAAAACCTCAGCCCCCATGCGACCCATTCCAATTCTGAACCGATAACCGTTGCGCTCTTCCTTGAATCCCGCAGCGACAAATCCCATTTCAATCATTTTGTCCATCGTTAGAGCTTCTCCATCACTTTCAGATAGTGCGATGCTGGCCTGGGTGTAAAG